>JALHOX010000009.1 GCA_022842805.1 Phycisphaerae bacterium
ACGCAGCTCCATTCGGCGATCATCTCCTCGGCGCTGGTCGAAGATAGTTTCTTCATTGTTTCTGGTTCTCGGCGGATGGCCTCACGCGAGGGGTCATTTCGCGTCTGCAGGTGCGTCCACTTTGTGTGAGGCAGTCTTTCCACAATCGGAGCGCGCTCATGGCGTTTCATCATCCCGAGGTGGGTCGGTTGCCTTTCGCGGAGTGTTCCATTTCCACCCGGTCCCATGCATCGCGCGTCGCCGGGCGCGCTTCGCTCCAGGTCAGGGTCGACTTTCCGCGACGCGCCTCCCAGTCCCGCGCCAGGTGCGGCTCGGCTTCGTCAAATGACTTGCCTTTGTTGTTCGCATGACTCTCCCAGCCATATTGATAGGCAGGGCTGAAGTTGCCGTAAGCCGAACCATTCGTGTAGTAGGAGCGATTCGCGAACTCCTTGCTCCAGTACTTATGTTCTTCGCTCGGATTGACGGATTTCGCGGCTTCCTTGCCCGCCAATCCTCCCGCAAACGCGCCCGCCACCGCGCCGATTGCGGCTCCGATCGGGCCGGCGACCGCCGCACCGACTGCCGCGCCGACCGCGCCGCCGCCGATGCCGCCCGCACCCAGGCTGGTCGGGTTAGCGCCCGGCGCTCCCGTCGATGCATCCGAACTGGTGTTCGGTGACGGAGGCGAAGGCGAATTCTTGCTACTGTGTTGCCTTGGATCCTGCATGTGCATTTCCTTCGATTTCGAGTATTGCGTCGTTGTTTCGTTCTCTTCCATGACCGGTCGACGGCTTCACCGCCGTCTGCCGGTCCTCGCTGCGGTCTCGCGGGTCACGCCAATACGCCCGCGCCATAGAGTCAGTTCGTCTGCCGCGCGTTCCAGGTCGTGTCCGAGATGCTTGTTTTCAGCAGAAAGATCTGCACGATCGTGCCGGTCGCGAAGACCGCGACGACCGCGCCGGTCGCCGGGTCCACTTCCGCCGTCGCGTCGCGCACTTCAACTCCGGTGATGCGCCGGATTTCGTCTCGCAGCGCCGCCGCGTTACTGGCGAATAGCTCGCGATGAAACTGTTGGACCTGCATGGCGCCCGTGGCAGTCTTGGAAAGTTCCTTTTCGGCCGTCGAGAGCGCTCCGTGCAGCGTGATCACCAGCGTGCCGTCGCTTTGCACCACGGATACCGAAGTCGGCAACAGGCCGGTCCGCCGTTTTCCAAGCTCCGAGGCCGCGGCGGCGATCCGCTCGGCCATCGTTAGGTTCGCAATTTCCATCGTTACATCCTTCCGAAAATGGCAGCGGCCAGATCTTTGATCGCGGGCGCATGACTAGCTGCAGAAAATCAGGCAGTCGTTGGAGCGGTTGATGTCGCAGTCGCCATCGGCGCCCATCAACATCGCGCTCATCGCGACCAACAGCACAAACACCAATCCGCGTTTTGTCTTGTCCATGAGTTGTTCTCCGGCGATCGCCAAGCATCGGCCGCAAGGGCCGCGGAAGCGTGCCAAAAAAAAAACCGACGTGCCCAACCGCCATTCGGCGATCAGACACGTCGGCATATTCCTGGCAGGCCCCCCGAACGAATTCGGGTTGCCGCCCAATTAATCAGCCAACAAACTGAGCTTTCGCTCACTCCGGCTCCGTCGCAGCGTTTGAAGGCCGCGGAGGGTTCCGGGAGTTGACAGGATCATAGCGGCTTGATCCAAAATAACAACTGTTGATATCGGGATTCTCGCTATCATCCCCACTGTTGTGTGCCTTTCGGCGGCGGAATTCTCGCATCCGAGCGGAATGTGGCGGGACGCGAACTTCGCGACCGTCGCAGGGTGCAGAGCGAAGCGAGGTGTCGATGAAGACCCAAGGCGAAATTGAAGCCGCGGTTTGCCAGACCCTCAGCCGCTTTGAACTCGAATACATGGGCCGTGGGCCCAAAGACATCCGCGCCCATCTCATCGGCGATTTTTTGGTCGTTCGGCTCGTGGGCGTTCTGACGGCTGCCGAACAGCAACTGGCCCGCAGCCTGCCGCCCGAGAAGGGCCGCGATTTGATCAAGCAGGTGCGCACGCAGCTCATCGAAACAGCGCGACCACTGCTCGTGCCCATCATTCAGGACGTAACCGGCGCAAAAGTCACCAGCCTGCACCACGACATCAGCACCGTCACCGGCGAGGAGGTTGTGATCTTCACCCTCGACGCTGAGCCGCAGATGCGTGACGCCAAACGCAAGTGATCCGGAGTTTGTGACTACGGGTGAACGAAGGGCCCTGGGCCGAAACCCGGTCGACGGGCTTTGCGTCGAGCTACCGTCTCATCGCACGACAAGATCCGCCACTCTCCGCCACGCAGCGCCCGCCTGGCATTCCGTTTGCGTCGAGCAAACGTGTTTCACGTGAAACAGATTTGCCGCCCCAACGAACGCGAGTCATCGCTTCGGCGCGCGGCACCCCCGCCGAACACACAACCCGCAACAACACGATACACGTCAGCCCCCTACCCGCCCGCGCGCTTGGCCTTCAGCTTTTCCACCTCTTCCAGCAATTCGCGGAAGAAGCTCTCGGCGTCGGTCACGATGCCGATGGTCTGAAACGTGCCGCGGTCGCGGATACGGTTGAGGACCGAGGGGTTGAGATCGACGCAGACCACCGGCGTCGCCGCGGGCAGGATGTAGGCAGTCGAGATGCTGAGCGTGCGGCTGGCGACCATCAGCACGAAGCCGACGTCGCGGATGGCTTCGCGAATGTGGTCCTGAGCCACGACCGTGTCGGCGATGGTCTCGGGCAGCGGGGCTTCGTCGCGGACGGAGCCGAGCAGGCAGAATTCGACGTTGTGCTTCACGCAGGCGTGCAGGATGCCGCTGTCGAGCAGGCCGGCCTTGACCGCGGCCTTGATGCCACCCGCGCGGCGGATGGAGTTGATCGCGCGGAGCGGGTGTTCGTGGCCGGTGTCGGCGAGCGCGGCCTTCTCTACGTAAACGCCGAGGCTGGTGCCGTAGAGGGCCAGCTCGATGTCATGGACGGCAAGGGCGTTGCTGGCGATGAGGCCGTGCAGCGTGCCGTCTTCGATCATCTGCACGACGAACTGGGCGCTGTCGGTGTGGACGATCGACGCGCCGCCGACGAGCAGCACGCGCTTGCCGGAGGCTTTGGTGTCGAGGATGAGCTGGGCGCAGTGGCGCAGGATCGCGCCTTTTGGCTTTTCGGTGGCGATTTCGGTCGCGAGGTATTGAAACGTGCCGCGCTCGAGGTGGCGTTCGATCGGCTCGATGTGGATACCGCGCGTGCCGCAGACGACGCGATGGCCGCGGCGGACCTTTTCCATGGGGATACAGCGGAACTGGTCGGCGTTGGGGTCATACCAGATGCCGCAGTCCATCTCGAGATCGGACACTTCGCGCCACTGCCCGGCGTGGCGGACGAAGGTGGGCTGGTTGGTGGTGCAGTAGAAGTCGTCGGGGAAGGCGCCGTTCATGTCGGCGTCGACCAGCTCGCAATCGGTCGGGCTTTCGACGAAGGCGCCGCGCTTGGTCACCTGACCGATGAGCTGGGCCAGCTTCTCGGGGGTTTCGGCGTAGACCTCGATGCGGGCGTGGCTGCGGTCGTGCTTGCGACGGCCGATGTGGACTTCGAGCACTTCGAAATCGCCGCCGAAGGTGATGATGTCATCGAGCGTCTCGCTGAGAGCGCGGGAGTCGATGATGTGACCTTCGAGGGTGATGGTTTCGCTGTGCATCGGACTAGGCGACCGTGGCGCGCTTGCGCTTCGCGGGTTTTTCGGGGGCGGCGGTCTTGCCGGTCAGCAAGTGCAGGCTCTTGTCGAAGCGCTGGTCGAAGTCATCGCGCATGCTGTCGGCCTTGCCCGGTTCGTAGCCAACCGGGTCGAGCACGATGGCCTCAAACCAGTCGACCATGTTCTTCCAGTCGCGCAGGTGGACGCTCTCGCTGGCGATTTTCTGGCGCTGGGTGTCCATGTTGTGATAGTTGGCGAGTGCGACGCAGATGCCCGTGGCTTCGTAGCCATAGGCCAGGTAGGCGGTCGATTCGCAGGTGCCGCCGTCCATGAGCTTGCGCTGCCACATGAACTCTTTTCGCTCTTCGCCGAGGCGCTTGGCGACGCGCTCGCAGAAATTGGTGAGCGCCGGGGTGAAGACGCTGCTCTTGTCGCCGACGCGCAGGATCGGGCCGTCGCCCTGCTTGGCGTTGGCCAGCTCTTTGCTGGTTTCGATGGCGATGATGGGGGTCTTTTTGCCGATGGTGTGGGCCTTAGCGGCGCCAATCGCGCCGATGAAGCCGACCTCTTCCGCGCGGGTGAATAGACAGTGCACCTCGGCGGAGGCGTTGGCCTTGCTGAGGCGGTCGAGCAGCGCCAGCAGGGCCGCGACGCCGGCGACGTCGTCGCAGCCGCGGGCGTGGACGCGGCCTTCGGCCTCGAGCGGCTCGGGCAGATCCCACATGCCGGGGCTATTGGGCGCGACCGGGCCGACGACGCGGACGAGCACCTGCTCGGGCCGTGCGGTGCGCCCGATCATGCGATAGGCGTCGACCTCTTTGAGGATGTCGACGACTGTGCCGCTGACCCAGTGATCGCGGCTCCAGAAGCGGACCTTGGACCCCAGGAAATAGGACGATTCGACCCAGCCGCGGAAGTCGGCGAGTACGTGGCGGTCGTCGCGCATCTCGATCGAAACAAAGCCGGGATGGTCCATGTGGGCGGAAAAGGCGACGGGGGTCGTCTTGGGCGGCTTGTTGCGATAGGTGGCCAGCAGGTTGCCGTAGCGGTCGCTCTGTAGCGACACGCCGGGCAGCTTGGAGCAAGCCTGCTCGAGGTAAGCGAGGATGTATTGTTCGACGAACGACGCGGTCGGTATTCCGAGCAGGTCGCGTAGAATTTTCGGAATAGGCATTCGAACACCAGTTTGGAGCGGGTGTGCCGGGATCACGCCGGATGCGGGTCTGGTCGCAAGTTGTGCGAAAGCCGCCGCCGTCAAACGTCAAGGACGTAAGAGTCTAGCGGATGGGGGCGAGTCCGTAAATCGTGGAGTTTTTGCGGCGTCTAGGTTCGTGCCGGCCCGGGAGGGTGCCGCGGGCGAGCGGTTTGTCGCCGTTTGCCGCGGGAAACAGGGAACAAATCTCGGCGTCGTGGGGCCGGTCGCGTCAGGCCCGACGGGTCATGCGGGTCGGCAGCACCGTCGCGAGCCGTGCTACCGCGTCGGGGGTACCCAGCGCGGCCTTGCCGAATCCGGGCATCGCCCCGCGTGCGACGGCCTCGGCCTGGGCATCGTCGTAATTGCTGATCAACATGACCGCGGGCCGCCGCTCGGCCGGCAATCCCTGCACCAAATCCACCAGCGGCAAGCCGGGAGTTGCGTCGGCAAAGATCAGCCGATTGACCAGCACGAGTGCATAGGTCTGGGCGGCGAGCCGGGCGCGGGCCTCGTCGACGAACATCACGCGGTCGATGTCGCATTCGAAGTTTGTGGTCAGAAACTGACGAATGCGACCGTGGTCGGCGTCGCAATTGCCGACGTCGAGTACGCGTGGCAGCGGGGGTTTGGCGGTGTCGCGGGGCGGGTGGCTCATGGCTCCAGATGCTAGCGGAGCGTTCGCCGCGTTGAGGCTGGATCGGTGGGCAAAGCCTCGCGGGCAGAGTTTCCAGCCGTTCGGGGGTCCCGGCAATTCTGCCTAGAGCGAGCCATTTCGCGACTGGCGGACCGCGTCGGCCAATACGTCGAAATACCCGGGGAAGCTCTTGTCGACGCAGGCCCCATTTTTGATCACGACGCCCTTTGTCATGAGCGCTGCGATCGAAAAGCTCATCGCCATGCGATGGTCGTCGTAGGTCTCGATCTCGGCGGGGTTCAACTCTTCCGGCGGGAAGATGGTCAAGCCGTCGCGGTGTACATCGACCCGCGCCCCAAGGCGGGCCAGCTCGGACGCGAGGGCGTTGAGCCGGTCGGTCTCTTTCAACCGCAGGTTGGCGACATTGCGAATTTCGGTCTTATCGTTGGCGAAGAGCGCCAGCACGGCCAGCGTCTGCACCGTATCGGGCATGGCGTTGAGATCGACGTTTACGCCGCGGAGCGAGCGGTCGTCGGGCCCGGCCACTTCGATGAAATCGCGTCCGGAGACGACCTGGCAGCCCATGGCTTCGAGGACGTCGACAAAGGCGGCGTCGCCCTGTCGGCTGGAGCGGCTCAGGCCGGTGACGCGGACGCGACCGCCGGTGGCGGCGGCGGCGGCCCAGAAATAGGTCGCGCCGCTGGCGTCGGGCTCGATCTCGTATTGGCCGCCGCGATAGCGCTGCGAGGCCGCGACGATGAAGCGCGTGCCCTCGTCCTCGACCACCTCGACGCCCATCGAGCGCATGACCTCGATGGTCATGTCGACGTAGGGGCGGCTGGGCGGCGGCTCTTCTAATTCGAGCATCACGTCCTGACCGGCGTAGGGAGCGACCATGAGCACGGCGCTCACAAACTGACTCGAAGGAGTCTGCCCCATGCGCGCCGCGCCGCCCGCGAGGCCGGCGGCATGAATCACCAGCGGCGGGCAGAGCTCGCTTTCGGCGTACTCGATCCGGGCGCCGAGCTGACGCAACGCGTCGACCAACTGGCCGATCGGCCGCTGTCGCATGCGCTCCGAGCCATCGAGCCGATACTCCCCGTGGCCGGTGCACAATAGCGCGGTCGCGAAGCGCATCGCGGTACCGGCGTGATGAATGTTGAGCGCGGCATCGGTGGCGGGGATCTGCCCGGCGGCGCCACGAACGGTCAGCGTGTTTGTGCGGAGTTCGCGGGTGTTTTCGATGCCGATGCCCGTGAGAACGCCGCTCATGCGCGCCACGTCGTCGGCGGGCGCGGCGTTTTGAAGTTTGGAGACGCCGTCGGCCAGGGCGGCGCAGGTGAGGTAGCGGTTGGTGAGGCTCTTCGACCCCGGCGGGCGCACGACCGCCCGCAGCCGGTTCACGGGCTTGATAAAGACGTCGCCATCGATCCACTGCAACGGCACAAAACCCTCGCTTCAGGCTGCCGGCGCGAGCCGGAACAAAACACCCGCCGACCAGCAGAGGTCGCTCCGAGCGTAGCGCTCTCGTTCGCCGTCGCCGACGCGTCCGACGATGATCTCATCGTCTGATTCGGACAACCAGACGCGACAAATCGCGGCTTGCAGCGAACGCAAGCGGCAGATCGCAGGCTCGCCGACGCGGGGAGCGAACTCGGGGGAAATCAGGGCTGCGTCGCCGCGCTGCAGGAGGGGCGACATCGCGTCGTCGGGAAGTTCGATGGCAAGGGCGGCGGGAAAATCGCGAGCCAGACGCGGAACGTGCAAAAACCGCGCGGCGGCCGCGCCCGCGGCGGGGGCGATCTCGACCAGCGAGAAGTGCTCGGCCTTGACGGCGCTGAGCGCGGCGCGGGCCGCGCCGGGTTCGGCCAGCAGCAACGGGCGGGTGGCCCGCAGCGCAGCGCCGGGCGCAAGGCTTCGCGGTCGACGACCGGGGTTAGGTCGATGGGGGCCGGGGCCGTCGGGGTCGGGGTTGGGTCGGTCGGCAATGGGCGGCTCGGGCCAGGTCTCGGGCGCATCGCGCGCGGTCAGCAAGGGAATCAGATCATCCGCCGAGGGCATTTGCAGGGCCCGCAGCGCGGTGCGCCGCGCGTCTTCGCCGCGCAGCATCAGATCGACAAAGGCCTCGATCGGGGCGGCCAGCTCGGGCTTGTCATCGAGCGCCTGGGCCAGCCGCGTAATCAGATCGCGATGGCGATGGCGGGCGCCGCTGATGACGACGGCGCCGCGGGCCGCTTCGCCGGTGAGCAGCCACTGCAAATCTTCACCGGTCGTTTCGCAGATGCGGACCAGCACGTCGCCGGGCGGAACGACGCCTTCCTCAAACTTGGCGTAGTCTTCGAGCGCCAGGCCCAGCTTTTGCGCAAACGCGGCCTTGCCGCTGGCGCCGAAGTGTCGGCGGCGCAGCTCGCGTATGCGTTGAGCCAGAGCTTCTCGGGCGTCGGCCATCTACAAACCCGCTCCATCCCACCCCCGTGGTCGCTTCAATTCTGAGTGAAACGATAGCGAGGAAAGGGCGTGGGTGAAACAGAGGGCCGGTGAATACGCGGGAGCGCTTATGGCGGCCCGCGGCGTGGGGCGGGGTAGGGATCGCGGGCCGACGAACGCGGCGCCCGTTTGCAGCCGGCGCCCGTCCCCCGGCATGACGCGTCGATCGGCGGGGGCGCGGTTTTCGTCGAATTGATGAATCCGGCATCGATCCGGCAGCCCCATCGGCAATAATTGGGCTCGGTCCGCGTCTCGCCGCGAATGCGGCCATTTCGCCGTCGCGGACCCCTAGAGGAGAAATCCATGAAAACCGCTCGTTTGCTCGTTGTCGGACTTTTTGCCGGGGGTCTGTTGACCACGATGGCGAGCGCCGTGGATTCGACCGGTCAGATTCCGATCATCGACATGGGCCCGAGCGACACGTTCGAGGGCTTTGGCGGCGGGCTTTACCCCAACGGGCTGAACTACCTGGTCGGGCGGCCGCTGGTGGATCGGGTGCAGGCGGCGCTGCGCATCACGCCGCGAAACGCCGCCGGGCAGCCCGCGACGCCGGGCGCGGGCGGGCGGATCGTGTTGCTTTCGATCGGGATGTCGAACACGTCGCAGGAGTCGACGGCCTTTGCGGGATTGCTGAACTCGTTTTCGGACCGCAATCCGGCGCTGGTCTTCGTCAATGGCGCCCAGGGCGGCCAGACGGCGGCGGACATCTCCAACCCCAACGCCAACTTTTGGACGGTCGTCAACCAGCGGCTGCAAACGCTCGGCGTGACGCCCGCGCAGGTGCAGGCGGTGTGGTTTAAGGAGGGCAATCGCAATCCGACCGGGCCGGCGGCGGGCGAGATCGCGACGCTGCGCGGGCAGTTTGAGACGATCATGCAGATCATCCGCACCCGCTACCCCAACACAGAAGTCGTTTACGCCTCATCGCGCATCTACGGCGGCTATGCGGTCGGCACGCTGAACCCCGAGCCCTACGCCTATGCCAACGGATTCGCGGTCAAGCAGTTGATCGAAGACCAGATCACAGGCGGCGACGCCGGCTTGCAGCCGGGACCGGGCGGCGTGGTTCCGCTGGTGCAGTGGAGCGCGTATCTCTGGGCCGACGGACTATCGCCGCGGTCGGACGGGCTGATCTGGGAGCGGGCCGATCTCGAAGCGGATGGCGTGCATCCCGCGGCGAGCGGCGAGTTGAAGGTCGCGCAGATGCTCCTTGCGTCCTTTTCCACCGACCCGAGCGCGCGGATGTGGTTTCTGCACCCCGAGCGGCGGCAGTTGATCGGCGATCTGAACGGCGACCGCACGATTAGCGTCGGCGACATTGGGCCCTTTGTCTTGGCGATCACCGACCCCGCTGCGTACGCCGCCGCGTTTCCGACGATCGACGTGCTGCAGGCCGCCGATCTGAATTTCGACGACAACGTGACCGTGGGTGATATTGGCGGATTCGTGCAGTTGCTGGTGAATTGGTAGCGGGTGCGCCGGGCGCTGCGGCCGATGAGGATTGGGCCTCACCCATCCCGGTGCTCAAACGGTTTGCGCATCATCATCATCGGCCGGCGCTGCGCCACGTTCACCAGCAGGCCCAGAGCGATGAAGTTGGCCCAGACGCTGCTGCCGCCGGCGGAGACGAAGGGCAGGGTGATGCCGGTGATCGGGGCCATGCCGATGTTTTCGCAGACGTTGAGCAGCGCTTGCAGCACGATCATGACGATTACCCCGACCGCCAGCAGTCGGCCGAAGGGGTCGTTGGTCTTGGTGGCGATCTCGACGCCGCAGATGACGATGACGGCGTAGAGCGCGATCAGCGTGAGGCAGCCGATGAGCCCGAACTGATGGCCGATGATTGCGAAGATGAAGTCGTTGTTTTCCTCGGGCAAGAGCTGCGTATTCGCCTCGAGAAACAGCCCGCGGCCGTAGCCCTCGCCCGTCACTCCGCCCAGGGCCAGGGCGATCTTGGCCTGTCGCAGTTGATAGCCCTTGTCCATGTGCCAGCGCTCGTCGGTCGAGCTTTGCATGAAGACCACGCGGATGCGGTCGCGCTGATAATCCGACATGCCCCAGGCATAAAACGCGGGCAATAGCGCCGCGCCGGCGAGCATCACCGTCACGAGATGCCGCTTGCGCGCTCCTGCGACAAAGAGCATGCAGAACAGCACCGGCAGCAGCATCAACAGCGTGCCGAGATCGGGCTGTTTCAGGATCAGCAGCATCGGCGCGACGGTAAACAGAAACGGGGGCACCAACCCGGCCCATGTGCGGTAGGAATCGCGATAGCGTAGATAGCGGGCCAGCGCCAGAATCAGCCCGAGCTTCATGAATTCGCTGGGCTGGATCGAGAAGTAGTTGCCCAGCGTGAGCCAGCGGCGGGTATTGCGACGCACGGGGATCAGCCAGTCGGGCACGTCCCAGACGTAGCGATCGATGATGAGCGCCACCAGCGCCGCCATCACCACGCCATAAAACAGATATGCGTGTTTGCCGATCCGGGTATAGCTGGGCAGCAGGGTCACGATCATCAGCCCGACCCCGGTCAGGATGAACGCGAGTTGGCGCACGGTCGCCGGGCCCAGCACCGCGGCCCACTCGGCGAAGATCCATTCCGTTTCGCCCGGCCCGGCGGCGGCGCCCAGTCGATCGGTAGCGTGAATGCAGAAGAGCCCCAACAGCGATAGCAGAAAGACGGGCAGCGCGAGGCCCCAGCCGAGGCCGGTGAACTCGAACAGGCCGTGGCGGGCCGGCCCCAGCATTGCGCTCGGCTCGCGCACCATGCCGCGTGTAGCCATCAGCCCTTGGCCCCCGACGGCGCCAGCAGCAGCTCGGCGATCGACTTGGCGATCGGCCCGGCCACGCGCCCGCCCGCCGCTCCGAATTCGATGAGGACGCTGATGGCGTAGACGCGGCCGCGCGGGGTGGCGCCCTTGGGCGTATCGCGCGTCTGGGTGTAGCCCATGAACCAGGCGTGGGCCGGCAGCTTGCCGCCTTCGCCCAGCGGCGGGTAGCGATCGTTGGCGAACTGGCCGACGATCCGCGGCTTCGGCTCGGGGAAGCGCTTCAACAATTCGTCGCGACTGATCTCGACCACCTCTTCGCGGCGACCATCGGCGTGTTCGACCACGAAGCGATAGTTCAAGATTAGCGGCTGCGCCTGGGCGGAGCCGGTCTTGCCGCACATGACGTATCGCTCGACTTCGTCGCTCAGCCGGGCGCCGGGCGCCGTGCCGCCCTGCTCATTCACCACCCGCCACATGCCGACGCGGACCGGCTGCAGCGCGCGCGCCGAGATCGGTACGTCGGCGGGGTGATCGTCGCCCACGATCGGTGTGCCGTCGGCATCGCGCACCAGCACGACGGGCCGCCAGACGCCGCTTGCGATCGTGGCGGCGACATTGGCGACTTGCAGCGGCGTCGCGGTCACCTCGCCCTGGCCGATGGCCCAGTTCCAGACGTCGGCCTTTTCGGCGTGGCGGCGCATGAAGCGCTGCAACCAGGCGTCGGTGGGGACGACGCCGAGTGTTTCCTCGATCAATCCGGTGCCGGCGCGGCGCCCGAGGCCGAAGCGATCAAAGCCGGCGCAAAGCCGCTCGGGGCCGAGCATCTGTCCGACGCGGTAGAAGTAGATGTTGCACGAATTGCGGATGGCGTCTTCGGTGCGCTGGCCGGCGGCGGTGTCGGTGTCGTCGTGCGTCACGCGGCTCTGGTTGAAAATCCAGCAGCGAAACATGTTCGGCCGGTTGGGGAGCAGCGCGCCGGTGCAGTGAATCCGCGTCTCCGGGCTGACGACCCCCGCGTCGAGCGCCTCCACCGCCGCGATCGCCTTGCAGGTCGAGCCCGGCGGATAGGAGGTTTGCAGGGCGCGGTTGCGCAGCGGATTGCGAATGCGATCGCGCAGCAGGTCGTCGTAGTTGTCGCGAAATTCGGCACTGCTGTAGGTCGGATAGGTCACTGCGGCGATCACATCGCGCGACTCGACGTCGATCACCACCGCCGCCGCCCCGGCCGGATGGAGGCTGTTCTTGACGCCTTCGGCGAGCAGTTCATAGATCTGCTTCTGCAGGTCGGCGTCGATCGTGAGCATCACGTCGCGCCCGGGCTCCGGCTCGACGCGCTCCTCGGTCCCCTGTGCGAAATCCTGCACCACGCGGCCGCGCACGCCCCGGAGGATCGTATCTGCCACGCGCTCCACGCCCGAGATGCCGCAGAAATCGCCGGGCCTCAGTTCGCGCAGGTCGTCGCCGGCGAGCGGGTCGGCGGCGATGCGCTTATCGTCCACCGCGCCGATCCGTCCGAGGATATGGGTCAGCTCGTCCGCCTCGCGCCGCACGCGCCGCGCGCCGGGCTGCACGCGAACCCAGGGCTGATTGCCCAGCCGCAGCTGCAACTCCGCCGCCAGCTTGGGGGGAATGTCCTCCAGCACGGCGTGCCAGCGGCTCTCTTCGCGGATGGTGGAGACGGTCGGCGACTTTTCGCGGATGAACTCCTTCACCGCTTGCACGCGTTTGACGATCGCCTCCTCGCGCTCGCTGAGCATCGAAATCGAGACGCCCGCCGCATCGGCCACGATCTGCCGCGTCTGCAAGAGCGAGTCGCGCAGCATCTCGATCGCTTCGTCCAGCTCGACCTCGGCGGGGATCTCGCCCGAGCGCCGCATCCGCCGGGCGAGCGTGCGCAGGTAGTTCGGATTTCGCTCGATGACGGCGTAATACATGGTGAGGTCGGAGGCGGGCTCGTCGCTCACCAGCGTGCGGCCCTTGCGATCGAGAATCGCGCCGCGCGCGGGGCGGACAAAGCGCGACTCGCGCGGCGTAATGCGAGGCACAAGTTCGTGATATTGGCCGGCGCGAATGACCTGAATATCGACCAGCCGCGCGCCGATCAGGACCGCCAGCAAGCCGAGGCCGCAGATGAAGAACCAGAGCCGTCGTTCGAACATCCCGTCGCTCTCGATCCCGCGCAGATCGAATGTCGCGGTCGTCGGGCCCGGCCGCGCCTAGCCCGCCACGACCGAGTTCGTGAGCGTGCCGACGCCCTCGACCTCGACCGCGATCTCGTCGCCCGGGCGCAAGAATACCGGGGGTGTGCGGGCCATGCCCACGCCTTCGGGCGTGCCGGTCAGGATGATCGTGCCGGGCAGCAGCGTGAACTGGTGCGAGAGATAGCTGATGAGCGCGGCGCAGGAGTGCACCATGTCGCTGGTCCGCGCGTCCTGCATCACCTGCCCGTTGAGGCGGCTTTGAATCCGCAGCCGATCGGGCGACCCGATCTCGTCCGCCGTGACGATCCACGGCCCGAGCGGGCAGAAGGTGTCCTGGCCCTTGGCGCGGGTCCACTGCTTGTCGTTGCGCTGATAGTCGCGGGCCGAAACGTCGTTGGCGCAGGTGTAGCCGAAGACGAATTTCAACGCCTCGTCGATCGACACCCGCCGCGCGAGGCGACCGATCACGATCGCCAGCTCGGCCTCGTAATCGATCTCGACCGAGCCGCCCTGGGCCGGCAACACGATGGATTCATCCGGGCCGATGACCGAGGTCGTCGGCTTGCCGAAGATCATCGGCTGCTCCGGCGCGGTCGAGCCGGTCTCCGCGGCGTGGGCGCGATAGTTGCGGCCGATGGCGAAGATATTGGGCGGGGCGATGGGCGCGAGGAACTGCGAGACCTCGGTGGGCGCGTCTTCGAAGGTCAATTCTTCGCCTTCGTCCTCGCGAAAACAGAACGCGCGGCCGTCTTCATCGAGACGACCGGAACGGACCTGGCCGGCGGGATCGAGAAAGCGAACGACGCGCATCAGCAACTCCAGCAGGAAGTTTGAGGCGACCTTGATGTCCGCGTCGCGGCATGTGCGCGCCGCGAGCGACGTGAGCCATTGTGTTACGAGCGGCGGCCCCGGACCCAGGCTGCGCACCGGATCATGGCCACTCCCGCGCGCCGCACGAAAGCAGCATGCCATCGCCGTCGATCGGAAACTCGCGGAAATACTCGGCGATCGTCTGCGGCGAGACGGCGGCGGTCTCGGCCAGTCGCGCGTTCACGCTGCGCGGCCGCGCCACCTCTTCGATGTCGTCGATCACCTGCATAAAGCGCGTCCGCGGGCTTTCGCTTTCGAGCGCCAATTGCGTGCGCCGCTGATTGCGAACGCGCTCCACCTCATCGGGCCGGACGCCCTTCTTCCGCAGATCGGCGATCTCCTTCCGCAGCGCGTCGTGCATCTCCTCAGCCCGTTCCGGTTCGCCGTCGGCGTAAAAGGCGAGCATTCCGGTGTCGGCGTAGCTCAGCCATGCCACGCCCGCCGAGCTGCAGATGCCCTTCTGCACGATGTGCCAGTAGCAGCGTGAATTCGCCCCACCGAAGAGCGCGCCGAGCGCGCCCAGGCTGGCGTCGTGCTTGGTCCCGTGTCGGACCGAGGGATAGGCGATGATCACCGACTGCTGGCGAAAGCGGTCGAGCTTCAGCCGATGGACGCCGGTGCCCAGCTTGGGCGGCGTGATGCGCTGGCGTTGCTGACGCCGGCCGCGGGCCCAGCCGCCGCAAACGCGCGCGGCGGCGGCGAAAATGCGCTCCGGCTCGACGGCGCCGCTGGCCACCAGCACCATGTTCTCCGGCGTGTAGCGCTCCGCGTGATAGGCCGCCATCGTGTCGCGCGGCAGACCGGCGATGGTCTCTTTTTCCCCCAGAATCTCGTGCGCCAGCGGGTGTTCGCCAAACACGGTGCGGTGCAGGAAGTAGGAAACGTGGCGATCGAACGAGTCATCGTTCATCGCGATTTCTTCCAGGATCACGTTTCGCTCGGTCTCAAAATCCTCGTTCGGCAAGGCCGGACGCATCATGTCGGCCAGAAGCTCAAGCTGCGGCTCAAAGCGGTCGGCGGGCACCCAGCCGTAATAGACCGTGTGTTCCTTGCCGGTAAAGGCGTTGTAAATACTGCCCAGTTCGTCGAAGCGCACGTTGATGTCGTGCCAGTTGCGCCGGGCCGTGCCTTTGAAGCACATGTGTTCCAGGAAATGGCTGACGCCATGTTCGTGCGGCGCTTCGTCGCGGGCCCCGGTGCGGACGAGAAAGCCAAGGGCGATCGAACTGACGGCGGGCACGCGCTCACAGACGACGCGCAGCCCATTGGGCAGAGTGTGTTCGCAGAACATCGATTGCATGGTCCGAGTCTATTCGGGTTGGCCGCAGGTGTCGCCTGCGTTGCGGCGGCCGCCGTCCGCGCCGGGCCCGCGGGCGGGTCCGGATCGGCTCCTCCCGCAGCAGCCCGCCCGGCGGCACTTGCGCCGCGCCGCCGACCGATTACCATTTAGGCGTATCAAACCGTAGCCAAACCCTCGACACGCGAATTGTCCGGAGTCCGCCGATGTCCCACGCCGCCGCTGGTCCGCTCTTTCGTCCCCCGCGACATCAGAACACGCGTGTCGTCGTCACCGGGCAGGTCGGCGTCGACAAAAAGCCCTTTCTCGAAAAGCTGCACACCTTCGCCGAATCCCGCGGCCACCGCTGCCGGCTTTTCCACATCGGCGACATGATGTACGCCGAGGCGCCCGATGTGCGGCCCGGCAAAATCCTGGACCTTCCGCTGGCCCGGCTGAACGGGCTGCGCCGCAGCGTGATGAAAGACGTGATCGCCAGCGTCGACGGTCCGGAGACGATGATCGTCAACACCCATGCCGCGTTCCGCTGGAAGCACGGGCTCTTTCCCGCCTTCGACCACGACCAGATGGCCGCGCTCGACGCCGACCTCTACATCACGCTGGTCGACAACCTCGACGCGGTGCATGAACGCCTGAGCCGCGAACACGACATCAAGCACACGCTCAAGGACATCATGGTCTGGCGTGAGGAGGAGATCCTCGCCACCGAGATCCTCGCCAACAGCATTCAGGGCCACGGCTGCTTTTACGTCTTCGCCCGCGGCATCGAGGACAATACGGTCGAGTCGCTGTTCCGGCTGATCTTCAAGCCGCAGACCAAGCGGGTCTATCCCAGCTTTCCGATGACCCACGTCATGGACCTGCCCGATGTGCTGGCGGAGATCGACGCCTTTCGCGCCACGATCGCCGAACACTTCATCACCTTTGACCCCGGCGACCTCGACGAAAAGCGCATGCTGTTTGAAGCCGGTGCGGCGACGCAGCGCGGCGAAAGCAGCTTCACGATGCACGTGAACGGACGCGATGTGGCCTTTCCGGTCAGCGAAGTGACCAGCGTGGCCCGCGACATCGACGCCCAGATTTACGCCCGCGACTTCAAGCTGATCGACCAGTCGGACATGATCATCAGCCTCATCCCGGAATTGCCCAACGGCAAGCCGGGGCTGTCGTCGGGTGTGGAGCGGGAGCTGCAGCACGCATGGGAAACGACCAAAGAGGTCTACGTGATCTGGACCCCCAAGGCCGCCCCCAGCCCCTTCATCACCGAAACCGCGACGCGCGTCTTCAGCAGCACACAGGAGCTGCTGGCGATGTTCCAGCAGAAGGGCTACATCGGTGAGTATCAGACGGACCTGCTGAAGATGGCGGCGCCGCGCGAGCGCGGCAGATTCGGCTAAGAAATCGCCGCCGCGCGAGCTTTTGTCGCACGCTCAGGCGGCAAGTGCCAAGTGTCAGGAAAGACTCGCGATCGCGCGTCTTCTCCCTGACACCGGGCACGATTGCTGGGCCAAAGAAAGCCTCAGCCTCCGGTTAGTTCCCGGTCAGCAGCAACACAAACGGCCCGATATCCGCGACGGTCACAAAGCCGTCGTTGTTCACGTCCGCGAGCTGAATCTCGCACCCCGGATACTGGACTGCATAGGCGGCGGGATTGGTCAGCGCCAGCACAAAGCCGCCGATGTCGGCCACCGTAACGAAGCCGTCGCAGTTCATGTCGCCAGGGGCGAACTGACATTCGTCCGGAATGCCGTCGGCGTTGAGATCTTCGCTGAAGGACGGCGTCGATGCGTTGATGAGCTGCGAGACCGACTCGGTGAAACTGACCGGCGCGATCATCAGATCGGGGAAAGCGTCCGCGTTGCGCTGCAGCGCGATCGTCCGCAGCGGCCCGTTCGGCGCCCAGTAGCCGCGCGCCGGGCTGAACTGCCGCCCGCGGCGATTCTCGACCACGTTAATCGCGTCGGTGGCATAGCTCGGCAGCACGATGTCCTGGTCGCCGTCGAGGTCGAGATCGACCAGCAGCACGTCGAGGACGGCGGAGCTATCGGAACTCAGGTTGATGGGCGGCTCAAAGGTGCCGTTGCCCCGCCCAAACCAGACCGTCACCACATCGATAAAAAAATCGCTCAGATCGACGCGACCAATGACAAGATCGTCGACCCCGTCATCATCGAAATCAGCGGCGCTGATCCCGAACGGCTCGCTGCCGATGTTGATGACCTGACCGACGGTCGGCGTCAGAAACGTCGCGTTGCCCGCGTTGGAGTGGATCGCCACGGTGCCGTTTCCGTTGAGCGCGACCGCTACGTCGGGCAGGTTGTCACCGTTGAAATGACCGATGGCAATGCCCGACACACCGGGTCCGCTCAGCAGCACCTGGGTCTCGGTCATCACGCCGGCGCCGTTATTGCGAAAGACGTGCAGCGCGCCGCCGTCGTAGGTGCCGCGCTCGCCGGTCTTAGGCGCTCCGCGATCGGCGGGCGTGGTAAAGACGCCGCCCGAAGCGACGAGCACATCCAGATCGCCGTCGAGGTCGATATCGGCCAATTCGAGATCGAGCAGATCGGGCGGGACGGTGTAGCTCTCGGCCGCGCCGAGCGTGCCGTTGGCCGCGCCGCGGAAAATCGTGAAGCGCCCGGCGCGACCTTCTGGCACGACGATGTCGTCATCGAGATCGCCGTCGATGTCGCCGGCTTGCACGGTGAACACGTCATCGCCGATGGTGCGCGTCTCCCCCGCGACGAACGTTCCGTCCGCGTTTCCGATCATCACCCGCAACACATCGCTGCTCGAATCGCCGCCGGTGGTGACGACCAGATCGGGGATCGCGTCGCCGTTGATGCGTGCCGCGGCGAGGCCGAAGACGCCACCGCTGCCGCCGCCGGCGCTGGAGGCGAAGGCCGCGGGCGCGACGCCGAACCCGTCCGCCCCGCGATTTTCGTGCACCATCAGCGTCGATTGCGTGGTGCCGACCGCCACATCGACATCGCCGTCATTGTCGAAATCGCGGCCATAGACGTTTCCGCCGAAGCGCACGCTCGGGAACGTCGTCGCCACCGCATAGTTCGCCGGCCCGATCCGCTCGAACACATTCACCTGACTCGTGAAGCCCGGCCGGCTGGTGACGAGCAGCTCCGGGGTTGCGTCGCCGCGGACGTTGGCCACGGTCATCTCGACGCTCGCCGTCGGCAGCGCGAATGTCGGCCCGCCGGTGAGATTTCCGGTGCCGTTGTTGGTCCAGAGCTGCAGCAGCGACGACTGGCTGCGCACGACCGCCAGATCGAGGTCGTTGTCGCCGTCGACATCCACCGCGGCGGCCCCGGTCGGCGTGCCTGAGGTCGGGATGCTCGAATTCGTCGCGAAGGTGCCGCTGCCGTTGTTGCGCAGGACCGCGATCAGATTGGTCGGCGTGGTGGTTTGAGTGACGATCGCGTCATCAATGCCGTCGCCTGTGAAATCGCCGATGACGAGTTGGGTCGGGCTGGGCGTGGCGGGAAAGGTCGAAAACGCATTGAAAAAGCCCGCCCCGTCGTTCTTGAAGATCTGCCCCTGCGCGGTCCCGCCGTTGATCGTCTGACACACCACCACCAGATCGAGATCGGCGTCGCCGTCGAGCCGCCCGAGGCCGATGAACACCGGCGCGTTATTGGTGGCCCGCGTGCTGCCCGGCGTCAGTACGCCGCTGGGGCCGCCAAAAAAGGGCTGAATCATGTTGACGTCGCGGCTGGCGACAATCACGTCGTCGTAGGCGTCACCATTGAGATTGCCGGCGGCGATCGTCTGCGTGCGGTTGCCGACGGAGTAGGTCCGCCGCGGCAGAAACTGGCCGGTGCCGTCATTCAGGCGCACCACCAGGAAATTTTCGCCCACCCCGCTGATCGCCGCATCGATGTGTCCGTCGCCGTTGAAATCGCCAAACGCCTCGGCGATGGCGAGGATGCCGGTGAAATAGTTTCGAACGCCGTCGAGTGCGGGCGTGCCCTGCACGTCGAGCGCGTCGTCGATGGCGTTGAAGTTGCAATCGGGAAAGCCGCCCGCGCCGACCCGGGGGGGCGCGGCGACGAAGAGGCCGATCGCGAAGAGGCGGCCGATCGAGAGAGCAATCGCGCGGAATCGCTCCGCAAACAGGCTTCGGTTCATCTCGATAACTCCAAGTTTATTGATAGCGCTCGACGATTCGCCCCGAGGGTAGCCCGCGCCGCGGGCCTGAGTCAACGCGATCTGCAAGCCAAGCTCCGCACAACGCCGCCCTCGAGCCGGGCGGCATGCGATTGCGGCGCTCCGCGCATACAAAATGCTTAAAACACCCTTAACAAATCTCGACCTTCATCACGACCTTTCGCACCATCCCCGGCCCGGTCGGCAGCGCGACTTGTGGGCTGTGAATGTCTTGCGGCGTGAAGACCGCAAACATTCCCGCGTCGATGGTCAGATAATTTTCGCGCCCCGTCGGCGGAGACTGGTAGAACGCCGCCTCTTTCGCGGCGTCGTAGGCCGTCTTCTCCGCCAGAGTGCGCAGCGGCGCATAGCCCATGCGCTCCCCGCCGCTAACGACGTACTGCACATCCCAGTACCGCCGATGGGATTCCCAGACGCAATCCTGGGGCTGCTTCGTTTCGTAATCCTGCACGATGGCGATCAGCCGCTCGCCCAGAATCTCGAAGCGCCCCGCCTCATGCCGCGCGAGGTCGGTGCGCGAGAGAAAGCCAAGTGCCGCATCGAGCAGCGGATGAATCGCGCGATAAACGCCGCACTCCGACAATCGAGCCACGATCATGCCCGTTTACTCCCAAACAATGAACGCAAGCCGCGCGCCGCGGAAAGCGACCTGCTACGGCAAGCTCTCGATCAACCGCTCGGCCTCGCGCTGTCCCTCGGCCACTGCCCGCAGCCGCCCATCGCCGCCGATCAGAAACAGCGTCGGCAATTTCGTGATGCCCCACGCTCTGCTGTATTCGCCGCTCATGCCGATCGGCTCTTCGCGCGATACGAGGCCGGGCAGCGCCGGCAGCGGCTGCGGCGCCGCGGCGGGGCCCATCAGCACCACCGTCTGGCGCACGCCCGAACGGCTCAAGCGCTGCATCGGCTCGGGCCACTCGACCGGCCGACCCGGCTTCGGTATCAGCGCGGACGTGCTGAGATGCCAGACCACATGAACCCCGCCCGCCTGCGATGCGGCGGACGACGGGCCCACGCCGCCCAGGTCCATCGGCTGCCCGATGTTTTTCCAGCGGCGAACGCGCCCGGCCCAGACGCGCGTCACCGGAGCATCGGGGCAGCGCTGCCGGGCGAGCTCGAGAATTCGTTCGGCAGCGGGCAGATCATCGCGCTGCTCGTAAGCCGCCAGCAAATCCTGCACGACGATGGGCACGCGCGGCGAATCCGGGTGCGCCGCCAGGAACGCCTCCCAAGTCGCGGTGTCGAGCGGGCGGGCGTATCCGACATCGACGGATCGGCTCGACGTCGCCGCACTGGTCGGAGCGGGGCGCGCGCCGGGCACGCAGCCGGCCAGGCGCAGTCGCCAGTATTCGGCCTCCGCCGCGATGGTGGCGTTCGGCGGATTGGCGGCGAGCTCGGCGACGCGCTTCGCGAAGGCTTCCTGCTCGGCCTTGTCGAGCGCCAGGAGCTCCCAGCGCGTGTCGAGTTCGAGCGCGATCACGGCCTCGCGGTGAGTCGAACCCGGGAAGAGCAGCAACAGATTGCCGATCTCCGCGAGCAGCGCGCGACGTCGAGCGGCGGCGTTGGCAAACCACTCGGCCTCGCCCGACTCCGGCGCCTGGCGCAGCGTCTCGATCTGCGACCAGATGGCGGCTTCGGTGCGGGCGCCCTGTGCGAGCGCGGGGATGCCTTGAAGCCAGAACACGAGCAGGACGATCGACAGGCCCACGCGGAGAACGGCAAACGCAGGCCACCCGCCCAACGCACGGGTCACGGAGTACTGTGACCCATGCCACCCCAAGAAAACCCGGCCGACGCCAATCACCAGAACGACCAATCGCCCACGCGCACCACATAGATGTAGAGCGCCAGATTTGTGACGGCATGAACCACGATCAGGCACCAGAGGCTGCGCGTCCAATAGAAAAGCGCGTTGAAGAAGAGCCAGCAGAGAATGCTCACGCCCCAGTTGTCGGGGTGCTGCACGGTGCTCAGGAGCGATGTGCCGATGAACGAAAACAAGGTGAACTTGCCCATCGGAATCGAGTCGAACTTATCCCACTGGATGAACGCCCGCAGCAGAAAGCCGCGCCAGAACAGCTCTTCCACCACCGGCACCGCCGTACACGCCACCACGATTCGCAGGATGGTCGTGGTCCAGAAAAGGTCGTCGGCCCCGAGCGTGTCGCGCGGGTCGACGATCGCCTTCTGCCCCGGCATTCCCGGCAGGCGCCCGCCCAGCCCCCAGTCATCGAACATGTACTGCCCATAGACCCAACCCCACGCCGCAAACAGCCCGGCCGGGACCGCGATCCACATCATCGGCCGCCCCCACGACGGCATGTAAGGCAGAAAGACGAAAGCGACCGCGAGCGAGCCGACCCCGCGGATGACGATCGGAATCCATTCCTGCTCGGGCGGAAACGCGCTGACCAGCGCGAGCAGCGCCAGATAGGCCATGTAGGGCGCCATCAGCACCACGTCGGGCCGCGCGCGACCGACCGACTCAACCCAGCCCGGCGGATTCGGCGACGACTGCACTTCGGACGCGGCGCTCATGCTGCCTCGACTCTCCCAATCAACCAGCCGGCCGCGTCGACAAACAATCGACAGTCGGTCCGCGCCGCACTATAGCAGCGATATGCGTTCCGCCCCATCGGCTCTGCTGGCCGCCTTGGCGATCGCGCTGGGCTTATCGGCGACTTCGCTAAGCAACCCGGTCGCGCAAAGCGATGCGACGTCGCTCGCCGACCAGCGCGCCCGGCTGGCTCTCGAGCGCCGCCTGCGCACCTTCGACATCGCCGGCGGACAGACCCTGGGCCGCTGGCTGCAGCGCGACGCCGCCCGCGATGTCGCCTTCGCCGCATGGATCGCCTCTTTGCCGCGGGCAGGCGAGGCGCGGCTGGCCGGGACGACCGCGGTTCGGGTCGAGGCGCGCGGCGACGACCTGATCCGGGCTATTCGCGAGATTTACCGTGCCGCGCCGCGGGCCGATGATCCGCCCCATGGCCCCGCGCTGCGAGCCGATCCATGGGCACGCTGGAGCGAGATCGGACAAACGCAGGATGGCGAACCGCCCTTCGACGAATCGCTGGATGTCGTGTCGGCGGCCCGCGCCATCCTGGCCCAAACGCTGATCGAGTCGGCCGGTCGGCTGCGCGTCAGCCCCGCCGAGCGGCTCGGCCCCTGGCTCGATCGCCGCCCTGGCCTGCGTGAGGCGGTGGTCGATCAACTGCCCGACGCCATCACCGTGAATCTCCACGAGACCGGTGCGACCACCGTCGCCGATGCCACGCTGGAGTTGCGGGCATTGGTGCCGATCCTCGAAGCTCAAGTCGTCGGAATGCCGCCCGCGACCGCCGCCGGCATCGACTTCGTCGACATGTTTTCGCTCAACGCCGAGCGCTCGCTGGTCGCCAAGACCACGCTGGCCGCGCCGATCGAGCCGCGCACGCCCGCGTCGCTCCGCCGGGCGGCTTCGGTTTCGTGGGCCGGCCGCTCGATGGAGTCGATCGGCCGCTCGTCGATTTCGTCCGCCGACCTCAACGGCCTGCTGCCGGTCTTCAGCGATCGCGACCTGGAGCGAACCATCGATCAGGCCACCTTCGTCGCCCAACAGACGCTGCGCGACGACCTGCTCGCCTTGCCGCACCCGGCCGGCGGTGCGCTCCGCACCGCGTGCGAGCGCTCTGCCTCCCTGCGAGCCGAGATCGACGCCATCGTGGAACTTGCATCGCCGATCGGCCCGCCGATCTTCTGCGACGACGGCGCGGTCGAAGTCCGCCTCACGCTGCCGCTCGAACTGCTGGCGCAATCCGAGAACATCGCGCCTCGAACTCCCTGATATCTCGTTGACCGATTTGCGCCGAAGCGCCGCGATGATCCCTCGGCGTCGAGGGGCCCGATTCTTCTGTGCGGACGGTGCTAGTGCGGCTACGCGCGCGCCCGCGTCAAATGTTCGAGCATCGCCTTCATCATCGCCGGCAGGTCCGGCGGCCGCCGCGCAGAGACGCAATTCCGATCGATCACGACCGGCGCGTCGCTCCACTCCGCTCCCGCGTTGATCACGTCATCCTTAATCCCCGGCGTGCTGGTCATCTTTCGCCCGCGACAGATTCCGGCCGAGATCATGATCCACGGCCCGTGACAAATCGTCGCCACGAGCTTGCCCGCCGCGTCGAATTCTCGCGTCAGCCGCAACACATCCGCATCGCGTCGCAGCTTGTCCGGCATCCAGCCGCCGGGAATGACGACGGCCGCGTAGTCCTCACTGCGCACAGCCCGCACCTGCGCGTCGCTCACGCACGGATACCCATGCTTGCCCGAGTACTTCGTCCCCGCGGCGTCCAAACCCGCAACGGTGCAGGCGAACCCCGCCTCTTCGAGCCGCAGCTTCGGATACCAGAGTTCGAGGTCTTCGTAATCGTCCCCGACGAAAATCAATACGCGGCCCGCGCTCGGCTTCATCTTTCCACCTCAAAGATTGCCCCGTCCGTGCGGCGTCGACAGACGGGAACGGCCGGCCGGAGCGTGCTTGCGATCACCACACCTTCGACGCCGGTCGCCTGCCCGTCTGCTCAAAGCCCGACGTGCTGACTTATGGAACAGGCACGTGATCCAGCAAATACTTCACAATGTCGTCGCTGGTCTTTTCTTCCGCCTCGGCCTCGTAGCTCACGATCACGCGATGCCGCAGCACGTCCGGCGCGATGTCCTTGACGTCCTGCGGCGTGACATATCCACGCCCGGCCAGAAACGCCGCCGCCCGCGCGCCCAGAGCCAGGAAAATCGTGGCTCGCGGCGACGCGCCATATTCAATGAGATCGGCGATCTCCAGCTTGAACTCGCGCGGCCGCCGCGTCGCGTGCACGAGGGCCACGATGTAATCCTTGATCTTGTCATCCATGAAGATGTCGTCGATCAGCCGCCGCGCTTGCAGGATCTGTTCCGGGTGCAGCACGGCGTCGATCTGCAGCGCCCGGCGGGCGAAGGCCATGCGATCGAGAATGACGCGCTCCTCGTCGCGCGTCGGATAGTCGACCACGACCTTGAGCATGAAGCGATCGACCTGCGCCTCGGGCAGCGGATAGGTGCCTTCCTGCTCAATCGGGTTCTGCGTCGCGAGCACAAGAAACGGCTGCGGCAGCTCGAAGGTCTGCTCGCCGATGGTCACCTGTCGCTCCTGCATCGCCTCCAGCAGCGCGCTTTGCACCTTGGCCGGCGCGCGGTTGATCTCGTCCGCCAGCACCAGATTGGCGAAGATCGGCCCGCGCTTCACCGTGAACGCGCCGCTGGCCGGCTGATAGATCATCGTGCCCAGAATGTCCGCCGGCAGCAGATCGGGCGTGAACTGAATGCGGCGAAACGTGGTATGAATCGCCCGCGCCAGGCAGGAGACGGCGGTCGTCTTCGCCAAACCGGGGACGCCCTCGAGCAGAATGTGCCCATCGGCCAGCAGGCCGATCAGCAGCTTTTTCAGCAGTTTGTCCTGTCCGACGATCACCCGCCGCAGCTCCGTCAGCAACCGCTCAAAATGGGTGTGCTGCTGGCGCACCATTTCGCCGATTTGTTGCACTTCGAGATGAGAAACGCTCATTTTGCTCTTGGTTCCTTACTAGGGTGCCGTCGCACCGCCCGCCTGGAAGGCGGAGATTATCAGGAAAACGACGTACGAAGCGAGCAGCGCCGCCCCTTCGCCGCGGGCGACGGTGTGGCCATGCGTGCGGCTGATCGGCACCAGCGCGATCGCCAGCAGCCCCATGTACACCAGCGGCACCACCATCGCCCCATTCACCGCCGGCGGCGCGATCAGCCCGGTCAGGCCGAAGATCGCGCCGGCGTTGAACAGGCACGAGCCGATCGCGTTGCCCATCGCCAGGTCCGACTGGCCCTTCAGCACTGCCATCACACCCGTAACCATTTCGGGCAACGTCGTGCCGATCGAAACGATCGTGACACCCACCACGGCAGCCGGCACGCCAAGTCGAATCGCCATCGCACTGGCGCTGTCGCTGGCAAGCGAGCCGCCCCACGAAAGCAGCGCCAGCCCGCCGCCGAAACAGGCGAAGATCATTACCCAACCCATCGGCGGCAAGCCCGCCGGCACGGTCGGATCGTCGTCGAGCTTCGACATTGCGCTGGCTTCTTTTTTCTCGCCCTCGGTCATCGACGCCGTCGGATGGATCTGCGGAGTCTGCAGGGCGGACATGATGGTCCACACGCTGTAGCCGCCGAAAATTCCCAGCATCAGCCCCATCTCCCAGCGCGCGAAACCGGCGGTCAGACCGATGATGGACATGAAGACGAGAATCGCCGCGTTCAGAAGCGTCTCAACGCGAATCAGGCGCACTTCCACGGCCAGCGGGCGAAGCAGCGCACACACGCCAAGCACCAGCGCCATGTTGCAGATGTTCGCTCCGACCACGTTGCCCAGCGCCAACTCGCCGCGCCCCTTCAGGGCGGAGACCAGATTTAGCGCCAGCTCCGGCGCGCTCGTGCCCCACGCCACCAGCGTCAGGCCGACGACGAGTTCCGAAACGCTCAGTCGGCGGGCTGTGTCGACCGAGGCGGAGACGAGTAGCCGACCGCCCACGAGCAACAGCGCCAGTCCGCCAAGCATTTGACCAATCAATGGAATCATGATTGTCCAAGGGTATTACGTGACTGATCAGTTTTCACGATTCTTCCGCAAATCAAAGCACGCCACCTCATCCCCATTCCGCACCAACAGCCGCCCCGCGGCGATGACCGGATGGTTCCAGGTCTTCCCGCGAATCGCGTCGGATTTCGCGACTTCGCGATACTCCGCGGGCGACGCATCGACCAGCGCGACCTCACCCGCCTCTGAAACCACCAGCAGATAAGGCGGCGCGAGCAGCACCTGCCCATAGCCATAGCGCCCGCCCTTCCACGCCCGCTTGCCGTCTTTCAGGCTCACGCACGCGAGGATGCCCTCGTCCAGTCCATAGGCGTGCCCTTCGTGAATCACGAAGTCGTTGAACTTGGGCTTGAGCTTGTCGCTGGCCCAGCGCTGCCCGACCGTCCATGTCTCGCCCGACTTCTTCACTTCCAACAACCGCAGCCCGCGCCCATAGCCCATGCCGATCAGCACTTCGCTATCGCCCAGCACCATCGGCTGGGCCACCTTCGGCATGCCCTCTTTCCATTCATGGGACCAAAGTTCGTTGCCGCTGGCGGGGTCGTATGAAGCCAGGCCCGCACCGTCGAATATCAGCACCTGCCGCACGCCCGCCAGCGTCGCCAGTTGCGGCGAGCTGTACGAATCGGCCCCGCCGAAGGCCCGCCAGCGAAGCTTGCCGTCGCCGATATCGAATGCAGCCAGCCGGAGATTGTTGATCCCCTCGAGTGCCACAAAAACGAGCCCGTCGTGCACCAGCGGCGAGCCGGCGAATCCCCATTGCGGCGTCTCATCCTCGCCGGCGGCGTGCTCGACGCGCCAGACCCTCCGGCCCGTGGCGGCGTCAACACAGGTCAGAATCCCGCTCGGCCCCATGACGTAGAGCCGCCCATCGGCAAAGGTCGGTGTCGCCCGCGGGCCAAGGCCGCCGGCCATTTCGTTGAATCGGTTCTGGTCGGCATAGACCCAGCGCTCCTTGCCGCTCTCGAAGTCGTAGGCGACGACGCACTCAAACTCGCCGCGCTGCTCCTGCGTGAAGATCAGCGGCTCGACCACCGCGAACGAGGACCAGCCCGCGCCGATCGGCTGTTTCCAGAGTTGCCGCAGCGGAAACGCGTTCTTAAGCGCGGCGGAGTCATAGCTGCCCGCCAGAGCGACACCATCGCGATTGGGCCCGCGAAAGCCGGGCCAGAGCACTTCGCCGAGCGTGGGGGCCGATTCGGGCGAGAGCAGGCGCGCCACCTCTTCGCCCGCGGCGACCGTGATCCCGCCGACGGGCTGCCAGCGGGGCGCAAGCGTGATCCGTCCGAATCCCTGCTGCCCGCCGCCGCGCACCGCCAGCCACGGCAACATCGCGCCGATCAGCGTCAGCGCCAGGGCATTTCGCCGCGCGCCAAGCCGCCAGCCGCCGGTCAGCCGCCAACACCATAGCCCGAGCAACATCGCCGCCGGCACGCCCCAAAGCAGCGCCATCGGTCGCGCGTTTTCCTCCCCGGCAAAGTGGATCAATACGCACATCGCCGCCAGAATCGCGAGGAGCCGAAACAGAGCGACCCAGCGCACGCCCGAATAGCCGAAGGCCCAGCCGGCGATCGCCAACCCCACCAGCGGCGGCAGCGCAATGGTCGAAAAGAGCCACGTCAGCACGTCGACGCCATTGGACGTGAGCACCCCCCAAGCCGCCGCTCCGAGAGTGCCGACGAGCAATATGGCTCCGAGCCCGCGCGGCTCCGCATTCGCGCGAGGCGGCTCGAGGTCCGGCACTGCAGTTGCGGGGGAGTCCGACGAAGCCTGCATGATCATCTCCGAAAGGGCCGCGATCTCACCGCGAGGGGCGCGGCTGGGAGTGACGAGTGTAGGCCGTTTGGCCATCGATCAGAGGATTTGAACCCGCGGCCTTGGGAGCGCAGCGGTTAATATCGTGGCAATAGTCCCGGAGATTCCCATGCACTCGACCATCGCGCCGCAACACGCCGCCAACGCCGCCGCCGGCCCGCGCCCCCTTCGCGCCCCGCGCGGCAATCAGCTTTCCTGCAAGGGCTGGCTGCAGGAGGCCGCCCTGCGCATGCTCATGAATAACCTCGACCCCGAAGTCGCCGAACGGCCCGAAGACCTGGTCGTCTACGGCGGCATCGGCAAGGCGGCCCGCAGTTGGCCCGATTTCGACCGCATCGTCGCGGCCCTGCGGCGGCTCGAAAACGATGAAACGCTGCTCGTCCAGAGCGGCCGCGCGGTGGGCATCCTGAAGACCCACGCCGACGCCCCGCGCGTGCTGATCTCCAACAGCATGCTGGTGCCCAAGTGGGCCACATGGGACGAGTTCCGCCGGCTCGAAGCGCTCGGCCTGATCATGTATGGCCAGATGACCGCGGGCTCGTGGATCTACATCGGCACGCAGGGCATTCTGCAAGGGACCTACGAGACGTTCGCCGCTTGCGGGCGAAAGCATTTTGCGACGGGCGCGACGAAGGGGAAGGCGGATGCGGCCGCGCCGCTCGCCGGCCGTCTGGTCGTCAGCGGCGGCCTCGGCGGCATGGGCGGCGCCCAGCCGCTCGCCGCCACGATGAACGGTGCCGCGTTTCTCGGCATCGACGTCGATCGCTCGCGGATCGAGAAGCGCGTCGCGACGCGCTATGTCGATCGCATGACCGAAAATCTCGACGAAGCGCTAGCGTGGCTCAACGCGGCCAAGCGCGATCGCACGCCGCTGTCGGTCGGGCTCGTCG
>JALHOX010000010.1 GCA_022842805.1 Phycisphaerae bacterium
AGAGAGCACGCCGACGGCGCGGCAGATGGCCGACAGCTCAGCGCGTGCGATCTTGACCGTGGTGGCGTTGGTGTTGTCGAGATTGAGGCGGGCCCAGACCAGGCGGCCCTTGTACTCGCCCTCCAGGATCTGGAAGGTCAACTGCAGGAAGTTGCCGCCGCCGTTCTTGGTCGGCTTCTGCTCCGAATCGGTGATCGTCGCCATGTACTTGCCAGCCGGGATCGGCTCGAAGGCGAAGTTCGGGTCGACGTCGCTCGCGTTAAATCCTTGAAGATTCGCCATGCTCAGGCTCCTTGTTCTACGGGTTGCGGGTGGGTGGTCTCGGGGGATTGCGAATCGCCGCGCACAAAGGCGGCATAAGTGCGATAGTCCAGGGCCAGCTCTTCGGGCAGATTGAGGCGGTTCTTGGCGACATGGGCCGGGCGCTCGGTGGTACGCAGGATGCGCTCGCCCGTGCCCAGGCCGACGACGCGCTTGCGGTCAAAACCTTCACTCGTGGTCTTGGTGTGGATGCGATAGGTGGCGAAGAGCACCTCGTCGCACCACTCCTGCACCAGCGCTGAAGCCAGCTTTTGCAAGCGCGGGCTGTAGCGGTCGTAGGTGTCGGTCTCGGGGTTGGCGAAGCGCTCGATCTGGGCGTGGGCGATCAGGATGATGCCCATCCCGCGTTCGTTCCGCAGCGCATCCAGCCCCGCGAGCACCTCGCGCCAGTGGGTCAGCGCGAAGACATAGCCCTTGCCGTAGCCGATGTCCTCGATCGACTCGACGCCGCGCTTGTCGCACACCTCGCCCCAGATCAATCGCTCCAACCAGTCGAGCGAATCGAGCACCAGCGTGCGGTACTGGTGCGGCTGCGAGTACAGCTCGCTCAGGGCGCTGATCACGTCGCCGTAGCGCTGCGCCAGCGGAAAGCGATCGCACTCAATCGCGGCCAGGCCATCTTCGGTCTGGATGAAGACCGGCGCCTCGGCCATCGCCCCGAATGTCGACTTGCCGATGCCATGCGTGCCGTAGAGCAGCGTGCGGCGGGGGGCGCTGACGCTGCCTTTTTGAATCCGTTCCAGCAATCCCATGATCGATCTCTCCTTGTGGTTCGTTCCGGATGAATCCGTGCGTAAGTCCGGGCGTGGGGCCGGGCGCTGAGAAGCCGGCGGCCGCATCGAGCGAGGGAGGTGGGGGGCGTACGGCCGCCACCCGGCCCCAGGCCCGGGCTTACAGCTGTTCCACGGTGCGTATTCCTTCGAAGCGCGTGAACCAATCGCCGTTCGAGCGACAACGTCGCAGTTCACGCATGGCCTCTTCGTTCTGCTCACGGGCCTGTTCCAGTGCCGCCGGGGCGATCAGCCAGACCCCGCAGCGGAACGGCTCGCGCTTTTCGACCGCCACGACGTGGACCGGCAGCACACGCCCGCAGGCGATCGCCACCATCGCGCGGTAGAAGGCGAGCTGATGGACGTAGCCCAGCGCCCGCAGCGCGAACTCGAACGAGTCCAGGTCATCGGCCGTCTTCAGATCGACGATGCCGATCGCGGTCGCCGGGTTGATCCAGTCGATGCGGGCCTGCGACGTGTGCCCCAGGTAATGGCCGCGAACGACGCCCTCCGCCACACCTGCGGCGAAAAGATCACGTGCTGTGGCATGCCCGCGCACCGACGCCGCCATCTGCTCGACCAGCGCCGCATGCACATCGCTCAGCACCGGCTTGCTCTGCTGCTCAGCCCACTCGGCGAAGGCCTTGGTCTGCGACCCAAAGGGCTGCCCCGTCTTCGGATTGATCGGGCCGCCCACGGCGTACTCGCGCTCGTAGCGCGGCCGGCCTTCGAGGATCAAGGTGTGCGCGGCGCGGCCGATCAGGAAAGCGGTCGAATCTCCCTCCGGCACGAGGTCCATCTCGCGCTTGCGGTAGAGCAGCGGGCAGCGGCGGAACTCGTTCAACCTGTGGGCCGACAGGTAGTCCTTCCCCTTCGCGTGGTACACATCCGCCGGCTCGCGGATCAGGAATCGCAGGTCGAGCGTTTCACTCGCGGTCGAATTCATGCCGAGGTCCTCGGGGTACAGATCGCGACGGAAGTCACCCTGACCGGTGGAGACGAGGGGCGGTTGATGGTGTCGCGTGTTCATCAAATGCCCGCCTCTTCGAGCTCGCGTTCGGCTTCGTCGAGTTCGCGGCGTTGCGCGTGATCGCTCCGTCCACCCGATGGCTTGCGGCGGCGTCGCGCGCTCGGCGGCTCGGCAGCGGCCGCCGCCTGCGCCGCCGCCTCGCAGAAATCGAAGTACTTGGAGTCGGCCTCGGCGAGCTGCCTTCCGAATTGCTCAAGCCAGCCGAGAGTCGTGAAGATCTTTCCGCCGATGCGCAGGTGCTGAAGCCGCACACGCCGTCCGTCGCGAGCCTTCACGCCGCGCCGGCACCAGCGCCACAGGCAGTTGGTCGACGGGCGGCCCGGTGCGACCTTCGCGGCCTGCGTGAGTGTGATTTGCTCGTCTACTCGCAGTTGCTCGTGCATGTGAACCTCCGAGGAGTTGGGTTCCATGCAGGCCGTTGTAGTAGGCCGTCCCGCCTACTAACTGGCTAACTCGAGTTAGCGAATCGATGGCCGTCAAAAGCGGCGAACAACTCCATTGAATTCAGGGATTTAGCGAACCAACAGAATTTCTGAAGAAATTCATTCGCCGCTCGATCTGCTAACTGAGGTGGGCGACTGTCGATGATCACATACTGAACAAACAACCGACGCCGGGGGGCTCGACATGAACTCCCCGGCGCCGTGATGGCGGCCGCTCTGAGTCGCGGCCTTAGCCGAACTTCCGCATGATCTCGATCACCTTGTCGTGGTCGCGCTCGGCGTAGACAGCGTCAGTCACAACGGCACTCGCATGGCCCAGGGCGAGTTGGGCGGCTTCGAGACCGAATTCGCGGCGAATGAGCGTGCCCGCGCTGTGCCGCAGCTGGTGCGGGTGGAAGCGATGTGCCCGCCGCCACGCCTTGAGCTGGCCCTCTTTTGACGTCTTCTTCATCCGAACCTGCCAGTCAGGGACAGTCTCCCCGTCTTTTCGCGCCAGCGGCGCGGGCGGTGGGAACGCCCTGTCACACGCATATTCGATCGCGCGACGATAGCTGTCCGTGCTGTAGTGTTGGCCCGGCAACCTCTCGGGCCCCTCCACCACATTCGTGCCTGGGCGATTCCCGCATGAGAGCGGTGTTTTTCGCCGCGCTTGCATCGCCGTACGGCGCTCCACTTCCGATTCCGCGGGACTGAACAAGTAGTCCTTCGCGCCGCGCCCGTCGAGGAACGGCCTCAATAACTCCTGCGCACGCGGTCCGAAGTAGATGACTCGCTGTCGCTCGCGATGCGAGCTCTTATGTTCCTGAGGGCGATACGACCAAACACCCGTCTTGTCGTCGATTTCAATGTCGCAGCGGCGAAGCTCGACCAACTCGCCGGCTCGCGCACCGGTCAGCAATTGGAGCTCCACCAACGCCCGCACTGGCGTGCTCAACAGCGGCAATACTGCGTGGAGAACGTCGGTCGACGCGGGTCCGATCTTCGGGTTCTCTCGGGCCGACGAGCGACCTCGCTTCAGCGGCTCCAGCGTGCAAAGTGCTTGATGCACTGACGCCGGCACCAGCTCCTGCGCCACCGCCCATTTGAAGATGCGGCGGATGCGCTGCACCTGCTGGTTGATGTACTTCCGCGCCCATGGCTTCCGCGGCGGGTTCATCTCAGCATCGCCGCGAATCATCTCCTCGCGGAGCAGCCGCAGCTTCTTCGGCCCAAACTCGATCGCCGGCATCCGCCCATAAAATTTCTTCATCAGCCGCATCACCGCCAGGAACGAACGAAACTCGCCGTACTCGTGGTGCTGCTTGGCATATCGGTAGTAGTCGCGGAGAAGCTCGATCAGCCGAAGCTGCTCGGGCTGCTCGGTCGTTGCTGGCTCGACGCTCGTTCGCGGCAGCCGGCGAGAGTTGGCCTCCCATTCGGCAACGATCCGGTGGTACCGCTCTCGGCTCTCCGGCGAGCCGTGCGGGCCCAGCCAGTAGTCGCGGCGCTTCTTGGTGACGGAATCAGTGAGGGTGACGATCGCCTGGGCGTAGCCCACGCGGCACCGGTACGACGGTGTCTTCGGCATATGCGGGTCTCCGCGCTGCGGAGCGCGGTGTTACACCGCGCTCCAAACCGCCTCGAACCGCACGGCCGTCCATCGGCCGGTCCCCGTAAACCGCGGGGTCGTCGATACTTATCGTAAACGCGCCCGAGAGGATTCGAACCTCCGACCTGCGGTTTAGGAAACCGCTGCTCTATCCTGCTGAGCTACGGGCGCAAAAGGGCAGTGTCACGAAAGTCCGACCGCGGCGAGCCGCCGGACGCGATCGCCGGATGGAGTTCCCCGACCATCGCTCACCAGCGCCGACCGCCCGAGAAGTTTACCCATTTGCCGTCGCCGCGCCGCTAAGTGCCGCGATCGGCCGCAGGGCTACCTTCGACCAGTCAGACGCGACGGCGCTTCCCCGCTGCCCGGAATTTCTGCGCGGATCCAATGGTTACCTCGTAGATCTCGCAACATACGAACCCCAGATCGCCGATAATGTTCTAATGCGAAGCTTGCTACCTATGTGGACGCCCCGCCCTACGCGCGCGCTGCCGCTCCGCATAGCGACGATTCGCGCCGCCTTCACGCTTATCGAACTGCTCGTCGTCATCGCCATCATCGGCCTTCTCATCTCGATCCTGCTGCCCGCGCTCGGCGGCGCCCGCCGCCAGGCGCGAACGACCAAGTGCGCCGCAAACCTGCACATCCTCGGTCAGGGCATCCATATCTACGCCAACGAAAACACTGACAACATGCTCCCCGGCCGGCTGCCGCGCATCGACAACTGCAACGCCGTGGCGGAGATCAAGGGCGGCGTGAAGTATCGCCCGACCTTTTTGGCGATGATGAGCGCCAGCGTCCGCGAATCGCCCTTCAACGATCCGCAGCGCTGCCGCAACACCGTCGACCGTGACGGCGAAGCCGGCGACCGCCAGAACTACAGCAGTCCGCTCTACATCTGCCCCGAAGTCGCCGACTGGTCCGACGAGCGCAACGGCAGCTACGGCTACAACTACCAGTTCCTCGGCAACTCGCGACTGCGCGTCACCAGCGACCCCGATTCGTACAAAAACTGGCCCGTCCGCCTCACCGCGCTAAAACGCATCGGCGATGTCGTCGCCGTCGCCGATTCGCTCGGCACTGCCGCCTCGTTCCCGCCGGCGCTCCGCCGACCCTACGTCAACAACGCCAACGACGCCGACCGTCGCGGCAACGAGGGCTTCAACCTCGATCCGCCGCGCGTCGATCCGTCGCAGGGCGAGATGGCAGGGTTCGATGATTCGCCGCAGCACCGCACCGCGGTCGACGCGCGGCACAACGACAAAGCGACCGTCCTCTGGGTCGATGGCCACGCCAACGCGCAGAAACCCAACGCGCTCGGCTACGTGCAAAACGCCGACGGCTCCTTCGCGTTCGACGGCACAAACGAACTCTGGAACCCGACCGGCCGCGACGAACCCTGGCGACAGTAGCGCGGCCTCATCGCCTAGCCGCCGGCGTCAATCGCGAACCACCCGCTTCGCCTTCAGCTCGAATCGCGGCAGCGCTCCCGGATCCACGAGCGTGATCCGCGGACGAAAATGCAGCCGATCGCGAATCGCGCCCTCGATGCCCGCCGCCAGCGCCGGCCCCGCCGCCCGCTCCGCCGGCTCCAGCTCGATCGCCAACTCGCGCAGCGATGACTCCTCGACGATGCGAATCCGATATTCGGCCACACCCGCGAACTCGCGAACGATGTTTTCGATCGCGCTGGGAAAGACGTTGTTGCCGCGAATCACCAGCATGTCATCGACCCGCCCGCAAACGCCGCCCGCCGCCCAGCGATAGCCGCACACCGCCGGCAACGGCGACTCCCGCAGCGTCACGATGTCGCCCGTGCGATAGCGGATCAGCGGACTGCCGACACGCCCCAGATTCGTCAGCACCAACTCGCCCGTCGCGGGCAGCGCGGCCCGCCCCAGATCCAGCGGCGTCAGCGTCTGCGGATCGATCACTTCGGCGATGAATTCCGCCTCGTTCACAAAGATGCCGCCCGGCGCGTCCAGGTGCTCAAAGCCCCACGGGCCGATCTCGGTCATGCCGGCGTGGTCGATCACCCGCGCGCCCCACGCCGCCTCGATCGCCGCACGCGTCGCCGGCACATTTCCTCCCGGCTCTCCGGCGACAATGATCAAACGCACCGTCGAGCCGCGCGCGTCGCGACCCTCCCGCTCCGCGACCTCGGCCAGATGCAGGGCATACGTCGGCGTACAGCAGAGCACCGTCACGCCAAGCTCAAAGATCGCGGCCGCCCGCGCGCTGCTGCTCATCCCGCCGCCGGGAATGCGCAGCACCCCCAGCCCTTCCGCCGCCTCAAACGCCGACCAAAACCCGATGAACGGTCCAAACGAAAACGGAAAAAAGATGCGGTCGCCGGCCCGAACACCCGCCGCGGCATAAATCGTCCGCCACCCCGACTTCCACCATCCCCAGCTCTCGTCCGTGTCGAGCCAGCGCAACGGCCGCCCGTTGGTCCCGCTGGTCTGATGGATGCGCGTGTACGCGTTGGCGGCGAACGTCAGATTTGTGCCAAACGGCCCGTAATCCGCCTGATCCTGCTGCAACTCCGCACGCGTCGTATCGGGCAGCGCGGCCAACGGATCTCGCTGGGGGTCGAAATCAACCCGCTTCAGCTTTTCGCGATAAAAGGCGTTGCCGGCGCGCAGCGCATCGATCATCTCGCGCAGTTTCGCGCGCTGTCGCCGCTCAAGCTCATCGCGATTTGCAACCATCTCAACCGCAAACATTATCGCGAACCGGCCTCACCGGCGCGCTGCAACCCCGCCCACACGACTCTTCCCCCGACAATCCCGCATATCATGCCCCCATGTCCCTGCCCATCGTTGCCATCGTCGGCCGGCCGAATGTCGGCAAAAGCTCGCTGCTGAACGCCCTCGCCCAGGAGCGCATCAGCATCGTCGACCCGCGCGCGGGCATCACCCGCGACCGCGTCAGCACCGTCCTCGAAAACGCCGGCCGCTATTTCGAGCTGATCGACACCGGCGGCATCGGCATGGTCGATGAACATCGCCTCGAAGCGGATGTCGATAACCAAATCGAAACCGCCATCCGCCGCGCCTCGCTGATCCTGTTCGTCGTCGACGCACACTCCGGCATCACCCCGCTCGACCAGACCGTCGCCGAGCGCCTCCGTCCGCTCGGCCTGCCGGTCATCCTGGTCGTCAATAAGGTCGATGTGCCCTCGCATGAGACGCTCTCGGCGGAGTTCCGCCGCTTCGGCTATGGCGACCCGGTCACGGTCTCCGCGCTCCATTCAAGCGGGCGAACCGAGTTGCTCGAGCGCATCGACACTTACCTCAAGGACCTGCCCAGCGAGCCGCCCGAGCCGCCCGTGATGAAGCTCGCGATCGTCGGCAAGCGCAACGCCGGCAAGAGCACGCTGGTCAACGCGCTGGCGGGCGAGCCGCGCATGATCGTCAGCGAAATCCCGGGAACGACGCGCGACGCCGTCGACGTCGAATTCAGCCGCGACGGCCGCCGCTTCATCGCGATCGACACCGCCGGCGTGCGAAAAAAGAGCAGCATGAACGACATCGACTTCTACTCGTACGTCCGCGCTCAGCGGTCGGTCGAGCGGGCCGATGTCGTGATCCACCTGATTGATTCGAGCGTGCCGATCTCCGAAGTCGACCTCAAGCTGGCCGACCTCGTGCGTCAGATGCACAAGCCCTGCGTGATCACGGTTAACAAGTGGGACATCGCCAAGGGCAAAGCCGGCACCGACGAATACGCCGACTACATCACGCGCGTCATGCCGATCTACCCCTTCGCGCCGCTGACCTTCATCACCGCCAAGGAAGGCCGCAATGTGCAGGCCACCGTCGATGTCGCGCTGAGCCTGCACAACCAGGCCCAGACGCGCGTCAGCACCTCAAAGCTCAACCGCGCCCTCGAAGCCGTCATCGCCCTGCGCGACCCCTCTCCCAAGCACGGCACCAAAGCCATCCGCATGTACTACGCGACGCAGGTCGACGTCGCGCCGCCGACGGTGGTGTTCTCCTGCAACAACGCTGATCAGATCACCGAGAACTACCGCCGCTTCATGGAAAATCGCCTGCGCGAGCTGCTCCCCTTCCGCGAAATCCCGATCCGCATGCTCTTCCGCTCGCACCACGGCCGCGACGAATCGGAGAGCAAGCAGCGCTCCGCCCGAGCCGCCACCGACGGCGCGAAAGCCGCCGGCACAAAACGCCCCGGTTCGAAAGCGACCCGCTCCAACGATGCGGGCGCAAAGCCGAGCAATGCGCGGGCCGGCGGCGCAAAAGGCGGCAAACCGCGCCCATCGTCGGCGCCCGCTAGTCGCGGCCGATCATCTCAATCGACCAAGCCCCGCGCAAGCAAAGGCCCGCCCAAGAAGCCATCGTCCAAGCGAAAGTAGTCCGCGCCCGCGACGACCGCTTCTGCATTACTCATACTGCATTCTGCATTCCCCCGCCGTCGCATCTTTGCTACGACAGGAGCAGATTCCGCCCCACGTCCCCGGTCTCAAAAAAGTGCGCCCGATCATGATCGACCCGTAGCGGCAGCATTCCCCCTTCGCTGACGCGCGCCCGCGCATCGACGCGACAGACCACATGCGCCCCGCGCTCCGTCTCGCCGATAACATCCATCCGATCGCCCAGCGGCTCGACCACCGCCACGCGAATGCGGATCGTGCCCGCCTCGCCCTCCGCCGCCGGATGCAGCCCCTCTGCCCGCACGCCGAAGACCACCTCGCCGCCCGCACGCGAAGCCAGCTTCGCCGCCGTCGCCGGCGGCAGCGGCACGCGGTTGGCCCCATCCACAAAAAAGAGCTGCCCGCCCTCGCTCACGAGCCGTCCGTCAAAGAAATTCATGGGCGGCATGCCGACAAAACCCGCCACAAAGCGGTTCGCCGGATGCTCATAGACATTGAACGGCGAATCGGCCTGCTGAATTCGCCCATCCTTCATCACCACCACGCGATCCCCCAGCGTCATCGCCTCTTCCTGATCGTGCGTGACGTAGATCGTCGTGGTCTGCATCTGCTTGTGCAGCTTCTTGATCTCCGACCGCATCTGCACCCGCAGCTTTGCATCCAGATTCGAAAGCGGCTCGTCAAACAGATACGCCTTCGGCCGCCGCACGATCGCCCGCCCCACGGCGACGCGCTGCCGCTGCCCGCCCGAAAGCTCCTTCGGCCGACGATTCAGCAGCGCGGTGATGCCCAACGTCTCGGCAGCCCCCCGGACGCGCTCGTCGATCGCCTCCCGCTCCTCGCGTGCCGCGCGATACTTGCCCGGCGCCGCCACGGCCCACAACGGATTATCCCAAAACCCATGCCGCCGGCGCAGCAAGAGGCCGAACGCCATGTTCTTGTAGACATTCATGTGCGGATAAAGGGCGTAATTCTGGAAAACCATCGCGATGTCGCGATCCTTCGGGGCCACGTCGTTGATGACGCGGTCGCCGATGCGGATCGTGCCGCCGGTGATCTCCTCCAGCCCCGCCACCATCCGCAACGTCGTGCTCTTGCCGCAGCCCGAGGGGCCGACGAGCACGACGAACTGCTGATCGGGAATGTGCAACGAGACGTTATCGACGGCCTTGAAGCCGCCGGGATAGGTCTTGTGGATTTGGTCGAGGATGACTTCGGCCATAAGCCCTCAGCAGAGGACGATGCTCAGTAGATCCGGACGCCCGCAAATACTCAGGACTTCTTCGGCGGCCACTTCGGCAAATTTGCGTCGCCGCTTGGAACATGTTCCTGAAAATTGGGGATCAACTGCTGAACGCTCTGGCAGCCGCATGCATAGCACTTCGGATACATCGGAACGCCGAAGCCGCCGTCGGGCGCAGGCTCCGGCTCCGGCACAAAGCGCCGATGGCAGTCATAGCAGTAGAACCACTGAAACACCGCCCGCTCTCCGCAGGCGCTACAGACCAGAGGCGGAGCCTCGCCGACCTTGTACGAGGCCAGGACTTCCTGCTTGCAAGCCAGACACACCCCCGGGCTTTCGACTTTCTCGACGATGCCCTTTGGTCCGCTAAAACCACGAAACGCGAGGTAACCGGCGACTCCGAAAAGAGCAACCGTCAGCAGCCCGAGCAGCGAGTTCTTCATGGATATTTCTTGGCGCCCTTCTGTGACTTAGTAACGTGACGGGAAATCCGACGGCAGTTGGCGCCACGCACGGTTATTCGTACGCCAGTTCGCGTTGAGCGTTTCCGGCATGCCCGTCGGCTGCCAATTCCACTCGCCGCCGTTTGCATGGTTAATGGCGCCCGAGCGAATCGGCGTCGGCGCTGCGCGGTTTGCTTCCGCCACGCGAGGAGATTTCAGATCAAGTCCGGGTGTGGTCAGCCGCTCCGGATTCCCCGTTCCCGGTCCCTTATAGGTGTGATCGCGGCTTCGCGAAGCCGATTCACCCGGCAGCCATGTAAATGTATTCACGGTGTCTACGGTGCTGTGGATTAACTCCAGTTGCGACCGCGGAATCTTCGGCGTCACCGCCGCCACGTGCCCGTCGCGATAGACGAATTGGGTCTGAAGATTCTTTCCATGACGAAAGGCGACGTTGGAACTTTCGCTCCAGGTGGGGTTCGAGACGGTCGGCAGAATTCGCGATTGCATCACCGCCTGAGCGCCGACATTGCCAAACCAACACCACCAGCCATCCGCAATTTGCACTTGCCGCGCGGGATCCTGGAACAGGTCTTCCTTAAAATTGCCGTGCATCACGACGCTGATGCCATAGCTGCCGCGCCAACCCGGCTTGCGAGCGTTCGCGGGTGTGCCAATTCCCGGGGTCTCGGGCCAGCCGTAACGCGAAAAGCCGCTGCTCGGAACGCCGTTGAATTCGAGAATTCGGTCCGGCTGTCGGTCTGTGGGGCAAAGCAACGAATTTCGATCGCCTACATAACCGGAATCAAAGAGGACTTCGCCCCATGTATAGAGTACGTGCGTGCGAAAGCCCGTCGGACCGCCGGCAGCGACGCCATCATCCCACGACGGACCAAAATCACGATTCTCCGTCCGACACGCCTCCATCCCCTGACCAACGCCGCGCAGATGCGCGCCGCACTTGGCCCGCTTCGCCTGCTCCCGCGCCTCGCTCAGGCTCGGCAGCAAAATCGAAATCAGCAGCGCGATAATCGCCACCACCACCAAAAGTTCGATCAGTGTGAACCCCGCCCGAAACGCAATCCCGCCCCGAAAAACCGATCCCGCCCGCTGAAAACCTGCTCGTTGCCTTCCCGCGTGTGCCGGGCGCTGCTGCTGAGCCCGCGCTTTCGTCGTACACATGGTCTCTCGACCTCCGCTCTTTGGGGCGCTCGTCTCGCCGGATGCGATTGATGAAGGGGCGATAAAGAAACGCCGGGTTTTTTGTTCGGCTGTGCGTTTACCGGGCGGAGTGTACCGGCCCCGCGGCGCGTCCCTCAAGCGTTATTTGCGCCAGTTCTGTCAAACAAACTGAAAGATTCTTTACAGGCCCCGCCCCAATCCCTAACATCATTTGCTGAGGAATCTCTCGGGCGCGAAGCGCGCCCGCTCTTAAGCGCTCGTGGAGGGGCGCTTGCCTCGGCGCATCTCGCAGTTCGCCGCGGCGACAAAAGAAGCTCGGATGGACCGTTTCGTCGTCAGTTTTCGCGCCCCGGTCGGGGCGATCGGGTCGCGCGCGAGAATGGGGCCCAAGGAGGCCTCTCGCGCCAGCGTTCTAATTTCGTTCCCGTTTTCGCAGGAGGTCGTAGTTCATGAGACAGTTCCTTTTCACAACCCTGGCGGCCGGCTGTTGTAGCGCCGCCGCCCTTGCCCAGACGCCCGTCATCGACGGTCGCCTCGACACCATCTATTGCGAGGCCATCGTCATTCAGGACACCCAGACCGGCTTCGGCAACGCCGCTCAGGGCCTCGTCGATCAAGCCTTCGGATCCGAGCTCGACAACGCCTACGTCTACCGCACCGCCAGCACCCTCTACCTCTTCCTCGGCGGCAACCTCGAAACCAACAACAACGACCTCGAACTCTTCATCGACAGCCGCGCCGGCGGTCAGAACCGTCTGCTGGGCGACAACCCCAACATCGACGCCAACGGCCTCAATCGCATGGGCGCCACCACGCCCACCAACGGCCTGCGCTTCGACGCCGGCTTTGAAGCCGACTACTACGTCACCGTTCAGGGCGGCAACACCGTCAACGGCTTCGCCCTCCGCGTCCACTACGCCGAGCTCGGCAACCCCGGCGTCGGCGCCTTCTGCGGCAACGGTCGCTACGCCAACCTGACCGTCGGCGGCGCGCTCACCGGCGGCGACGCCGGCGCTCCGGCCATCCTCTGCACCGTCGACAACAGCAACACCGCCGGCGTCTCCGGCGGCAACGGCGTTGAATTCGGCGGCGGCGCGGGCGTCGCGAGCGGTATCGAAATCGCCATCCCGCTGGCCTCGATCGGCAACCCCGCCGGCGACATCAAGATCACCGCGATGGTCAACGGCGCTCAGCACGACTTCCTCTCGAACCAGCTCCTCGGCGGCCTCTTCGGCGGCAGCAACCTCGGCGACGCCCGCAACGTCGACCTGAGCGCTCTCGCCTTCGACCAGTTCTTCAACGTCCCCGCCAGCACCACCGCCTGCGGCGCGTGCTGCCTCGGCGTCGAGTGCCTGGTCACCACGCAGGCCAATTGCACCAGCAATAGCGGCACCTTCCAGGGCGTGAACTCGACCTGCGACGGCAACCCCTGCGACGCCGCCGTCACCGGCGCCTGCTGCGTCGGCGCGGCTTGCACGCTCGAAACCGCCAGCAACTGCCAGCTCATCAACGGCTTCTACTTCGGCGACGGCACCACCTGCGGCACCTTCCCGTGCCTGACGATCGGCGCCTGCTGCACCGGTCCGAACACCTGCATCATCGCCACCGAAACCAACTGCGCGAACCTCATGGGCGATTACGTCGGCGCGACGACGACCTGCGTCGACAGCCCCTGCGCGGTCGGTGCTTGCTGCAGCGGCGCGCTCGGCGCCACCTGCTCGCTCGTCCGTGAAGAAGAGTGCTTCGCCCTCGACGGCGACTACAGCGGCGACGGCAGCACCTGCGGCGCGGGCTCCTGCCCCACCGGCCGCTGCTGCATCATGGGCGCCTGCTACATCACCCGCGGCGCGGCACTCTGCACGCTGAACGGCGGCACCTACGGCGGCGACGGCAGCACCTGTGCCGGCGACCCCTGCGGCCCCGCCCCGACCGGCGTCCCCGCCATCGACGGCACCTGCGACAGCCTCTACGGCACGCCGCTCGCCATCCAGGACACCCAGACCCAGTTCGGCGACTCCAACCTCGGTCAGATCGACTTCGCCAACGGCAGCGAACTGGATGGTCTCGCCGCCAAGGTCGTCGACGGCAAGCTCTACATCTGCATCCCGGGCAACCTCGAGAGCAACTTCAACAAGTTTGAGCTCTTCTTCGACACCCGCGCCGGCGGCCAGAACCGCGTCGGCGAACTCGCCAACCCCGATGTCGACTTCGGCTCCCTGCAGCGCATGGGCGACGACGGCACCGGAAACGGCCTGCGCTTCGACGCCGGCTTCGACGCCGACTTCTACTTCACCTTCGGTCATGGCGGCGGCGGCGGCCGTCCTTCGACCCGCATCTTCGCCAACTACGTCGAGCTCGCCGACGGCGCCAATCCGGGCGTCGGTCGCTTCCTCGGCGAAGGCCGTCCGACCAACTTCAGCAACGCCGGCCTGCTCGACCGCAACACCGGCGGCACCAACCCCGACGGCATCCGCGTCACGCTGAATAACAGCAACATCGCGGGCGTCACCGGCGGCACGGGCTCGACTCCGGGCGGCGGCGCTGGCGTCACCACCGGCATCGAGATCTGCATCCCGCTCTCGGCCCTCGGCAACCCCACGACCGACTTCAAGGTCACGGCCTTCGTCAACGGCGGCGGCCACGACTTCGCCTCGAACCAGTTCCTCGGCGGCCTCAACGGCGTCGGCGGCGGCAACCTGGGCGAGCCGCGCGCGATCGATCTGAGCACCATCCCGGGCGACCAGTGCGTCCTCGTTCCGATCAGCTCCGGCCCGCCCTGCGGTCCGTGCGCCGATTCGAACTGCGACGGCTTCGTCACCGTCGGTGACATCGGCTTCTTCGTCGATGCCATCGTCGGCGGCTCGGCCGCGTGGAACGCCCGCTTCCCGGGCGGCGTCGCCACCTGTGACTTCCTCTGCGCGAACGACACCAACAACGACGGCTTCGTCACCGTCGGCGATATCGGTACGTTCGTCGGTGCGGTCACCGGCGCGCCGTGTAACTAAGTTCGATTTACTTCGCTCCCGCGGGCGGCGACCGGCGTTTTTGGGGCGCCGGTCGCCCTCGCGGCGAGCGACCTGATTTCGGTTTTGTTGCGTTTTTTCGGAGGTCGCGTCACAGACACTGCTTCGCCTGACTGACGCAGAAACAATCCACTCTTTGGAGGAGAGGAACACATGAAGCGCATTCTCGGTATCGCGGCTCTCGCCGCGGCGTCGGCGGCTTACGCCGGCTCGTTCACCCTCGACGGCACGCTCGACGCCTCCTACGGCCCGGCGATCGCCATCCAGGACACCCCCACCCAGTTCGGCGACTCGAACCTCGGCCAGAACACCTTCGCCAACGGTTCGGAGCTCAACGGCGCCTACGGCGTCATCGACGGCGGCATGCTGCGCCTGATGCTCACCGGCAACCTCGAGAGCAACTTCAACAAGCTCGAAGTGTTCATCGACAGCTCCGCCGGCGGCCAGAACCAGCTCCGCGGCGACAACGCCAACATCGATTTCAACGGCCTCAACCGCATGGGCAATGACGGTTCGGGCAACGGCATGCGGTTTGATTCGGGCTTCAGCCCCGACCACTACCTGACCGCCACCGGCGGCTTCGACGGCACCGGCTACCAGCTCTTCGCCAACTACGCTGAACTCCTCAGCGGCGGCGGCGGCGCGGGCAGCTTCATTGGCGGCTCGGGCACCGGCAATACCGTCCTCAGCGGCTCCAACGGCATCAACATCGCCATCAACAACAGCAACACCGCCGGCGTCACCGGCGGCAGCGCTGCCGGCGCGGGCCTCGTCACCACCGGCATCGAGATCGAGATTCCCCTCGCTCTCCTCGGCGGCAACGACAGCTCGATCCTGGTCTCCGTCATGATCAACGGTGGCGGCCACGACTTCCTGAGCAACCAGATCCTCGGCGGCGTTGGCGGCGCGGGCAACCTCGGCGAGCCCCGCAACGTCGACTTCAACAACATCAACGGCAACCAGTACTTCAAGGTCGTCCCGGAGCCGGCGTCCCTCGCCCTCCTCGGCCTCGGCGCGCTGGGCCTCATCCGCCGTCGCTAAGTTTTTGGTTGTGTGCCACTGCTCTTGAGCAGGGCGCGATTCCCCGCTTTTGTAGGGCAGGCCGCGGTACTCCGCGCCCTGCCTTTTTCTTTTTCGTCGCCGAACGCCCCGAATCCGCTCGACTACGACCCGCCCCGCTCAAACACCGTCTCCCCGCCAATCACCGTCCGCAGCACCTTCGCCTCGATCAATTCCTTCTCTGCACACTTCAACACATCGCGATCAACGACCACAAAATCCGCGAATCGCCCGACCAGCAGTTTCCCCTTTTCCTCTTCCGCGAACTCCGCATACGCCGCTGAGATCGTGAATCCGCGAAACGCCGCCCCTCGCTCCAGTTTCTCCTGCGGATTCCATCCGCCCGACGGCTGCCCGGCGTGATCCTGCCGCGTGATCGCCGCATAGACGCCCCACAGCGGATTGGCGGACTCGACCGGAAAATCGCTCCCCAGCGCCAACCGTGCGCCGGCCTCATTCACACTCCGCCACGCATACGCAAACCGCGCCCGCTCTTTCCCCAATCGCGCCTCCGCCCAACGCATATCCGAAGTGCAATGGGTCGGCTGCATCGAAGCGATGATCCCCTGCTTCGCGATCCGCGCGACATCCGCCTCTCGCAAGACTTGCGCATGCTCGATGCGAAAGCGTCGCTCCGCGAGCGATTCTGCCGCGGTCTCGATGTACGCGTCAATCACCTCCTGATTGGCGCGGTCTCCGATCGCGTGCGTGCAAATCTGATAGCCGCGCGCAATCGCGTCCTTGCAGATCGCCCGCATCTCCGCCGGCGTCGTCAGCGCCAGCCCCGTCGGCGACTTCCCGCCGCTGTCCGCGGGAAGGTCGGAATAGGGCGCATTCAGCCACGCCCCGCGCGACCCCAGCGCCCCATCCATGTAAACCTTGCACGCCCGCACGCTCAGTCGCTCGCCGCTTTTCGGCGGATTCTTCGCGAAGTAGGCCGGCGCCTCGCGCGCGGGAACCATCGCATAGACCCGCAGCTTCAGGCGGCCCTCGTCGGCCAATCGCTGAAACACTTCGAGTTCGCGCGGCGAAACGCCGGCGTCATGGACTCCGGTGAGGCCGAGTTCGAGGCAGTGCCGCTGGGCCGCGAGCAACAGTTCGGCGGTGTCGGCGGTCTTCTGGTCGATTTTGTCGGTGATGAGCGACATCGCGTGATCAACGAACACCCCCGTCGGCTCACCCGCCGCATCGCGAATCATCTCGCCCCCCGCCGGCAAACTTGTTTCACGTGAAACACCGTTGCGCCGCATGGCCTCGGCGTTGGCGATCCCCGCGTGGCCGTCGACCCGTGAGAGCCAGACCGGATGTTCGGGAGTCGCCGCCGAGAGCGCCGCGTGGGTCGGCAGCTTTTTGTCGGCCCACGACTCATGATCCCATCGGCCGCCGATGATCCATTCGCCCTTGGGCGTCTGATCCGCCTTGGCCTTCACGATCGCGATCACCTCGTCGAAGCTCTCCGCGTGAGAGAGATCGAGCTTGCCGAGCGCAAAGCTCCCGAGGTTCAGCAGGTGTCCGTGTGCGTCGATCATGCCCGGCATGACGAAGCGCCCGCCCAGATCGATCTTCGCCGCCCCGCTCTGCACGGCCCGCTCGACCTCCGCCAACTCGCCGATCGCGACGATTCGCCCATCGCGGGCGGCGAGCGCGCTCACACGCGCTTTTTCCGCGTCGAAGGTGTGGATGTCGGCATTGAAGTAGATGACCTCCGCCGCGGGCGCGGAGCCGGCGAGGATGCCGAACGTGAACCACGTGATTGCAGCGGCGAATCTCAATCGTCTCATCGGGGGGACTCCGAAAGATGAAGCAAAGCACGCGAAACCGAAATGTGTGCGCTACAGCGGCACGCCTTCGGGCTTCGGGGGAATGATGCGGTTCTCGTCTTCGCCGGGCCGGCTCTCGGGCACGGGGCGCGAGGCGGGGCTCTCCACCACGCCACCGCGCGGCACCAGCAGCGGACTGGCGGCGAGGTTGATTGCAAAGGTCGGCTCGGCGTCGGGCGCGAGCTTTTCGCGGGCCGGGCCGTAAAAGCGCATTTCGAATGGATCCCAGGTGTAGCGCGCGATCTCGCGATCGGGCGCACCGCGATCGAGCGGCCGCGCCGCGATGAAGGGTGCGCCGTCGTTCGGCTCCAGCCGCAGCCGCACCGGCGCGCCCTCGGCCAGCGCCAGCGCCGCGGAGATGCCCCCGCCCGTCGTGATCGTGTCGCTAATCGCGATCACACTCTGCGGCAGCATCAGCAGGTGCGGAAACACCTCGTGATCCGCTGATCGAACCAGCAGCGCCAGCTCTTCCTCGACGCCCACCACGGGCTGGGCGATCTTGCCGTCGGCGGCGAAGAAGATCGGCGCACGAAGCTGATTCGGCGCGGTGCCGAGGGCGAGACCGAGCACGCACCAGGTCGGGGTGAGCCGCGAAACTCGCAGGGCCGCAAAGTGATCCTCGGTCAGCGTCTCGGGCGCGACGAGCGCTTCAAGCTGATCCAGCTCGATCAGACGCAGCGCCGCCCAAACGGCGTCCCGCTGGTTTGTCGCGTCGTCCACGCCGATCATGAGCCGGTCGAGAGCTACTTCGCGGGTCCAGGTCTGCACCTCCGCCGGCGGTGCTACGCCCTTGGCCTGAGGCGCGGGCTGCGACGCGACTGGCGGCGCGACCGACGCGCCGGGCGACGTGGTGCGATTGCAACCGACGCCCGCCAGCGCTCCGCACGCGAGGATGAACGCTGCTGCAAACGGCCCACGGAAACGCCGGAGCGATGGAGTTCGGCTGGAGCGGCGCGTGATCAAGATCGGCCCTCTGCCCGCGAAGCGGATTCGACGCGACGAATTTGAGTGTATTGTCCGTGGCGATGGACTGCCAAACAGGACATAAGCCATGAGCGAGTCCACGCCGCAATCCGGCGTGCGCGTCGCGCTCTCGCATCACTGGCTGGTGCGCGAGCGCGGCGGCGAGAAGGTGCTGCGCGAGTTTTGTCGCATCTGGCCGCAGGCGCCGATTTATACGCTGGTGCACGACGCGGCCCACGCCGGCGACGGCTGGCCGACGGTGCATGAGTCGGCGCTGGCGCGGATCCCCGGCGCTCGGCGGCACTATCAGAAGCTGCTGCCGCTCTTTCCCTGGGCGGCGCGCTCGGTACAGATTCCCGATTGCGACCTCGTCGTCTGCTCCGACGCAGCGCTGGCCAAGGCCATGCGCGTGGCCGATGCCGCGCGGCTGGTGTGCTATTGCCATTCGCCGATGCGCTACGTGTGGGACCTCGCCGAAGAATATGGCCGCGCCATCCCCGCCCCTCTGCGGCCGATGTGGCGGATGCTGGGGGCGCGGCTGCGGCGGGTGGATGCGCGGGCGGCCGAACGGGTTGATTTGTTCATCGCGAATTCGCGACACGTCGCACAGCGGATCGCGCGGGCGTATGGAAAGCCGAGCGTCGCCATTCATCCGCCCGTGGAAGTGCCCCAGGCGCCGCCGCCGGCGGTGCAAAGCCGCGCGGAGCACTACATCTGCGTCGGCTACCACGTGGGGTACAAGCGGCTCGATCTGGCGGTGGCGGCGTGTGCGGCGCTGGGCCGCCGGCTGGTGGTCATCGGCGACGGCCCGCAGGTGGCGTCGATTCGCCGAACGAATCCAGCGCATGTCGAATGGCGCGGGTGGCTGAACGCCGGACAGATCGCGGCGGCGCTGCGCGAAGCGCGCGGTTTGCTCTTCCCGGGCGAGGAGGACTTCGGGATTGTGCCGGTCGAGGCATTGGCACATGGGTGCCCGGTCATCGCCTATGGCGTGGGCGGGGTGACGGAGAGTGTGGTCGAGGGGGAGCACGGTGTGTTCTGTTCGCAGCAGACGGTCGAATCGCTGACGGGGGCGATGGTCGAGTTCGAGCGGCGGACGTTTGATTCGCGTTCGATGCACGCACGCGCGATGCAGTTTTCGGCGGAGCTGTTTCGGGCGCGGATGCGGGCCGCGTGTGACGCGGTGATGCGCGGGGCGGCGGGAGATTTGGCAGAGATTTCGCGGCGAATCGAAGAGGCGGCGGCGCGCGGAGAATGAGGGCTGTTTCGTCGGCCGCCGATCCGCAGGCCGCTACACGCGGGCGACGGCGGCGGATGAGGGGCGAAGGGCGCGAAGCGGGACGCCGCCGCAGTCGCTGCATGCAAAGGTGCCGCGGCGATACTGGGTGCGGCAACGCGGACAATACGACTCGCACTCCTCATCCGCGGCGACCGGGGCGCCGGCGTCGGCCGCGATGTTGACTCCCGTGCTATGAGCGAAGCCGAGCGCGGCGGATTGCAGGTGTTCGGTAGACCAGCCGGCGATCTTGGCCGCAAGCGGCGCGCGCGGCGACAGCGGCGGAGGCATGTATTGCACGGCGCGCAGCACCTGTCGGGCGAAGTCGGCGTATTCCTCCGGCGGCAGCACCAGCCGCCCCACCACCAGCGGATGAAACCCGCGCAGGGCGCCAAACCACAACCGATCACACGCGCGCACCGCTGCCACCGGCAGCAAGAACATGTTCAGCAGTTTCTCGCCGCGCTCGCCGCCGTCTTCGGGATAAAGCGAGCGATGGGCGGCGTAGAACATCACCAGAACGAGCAGCCAAAAGACGCCGGCCGACGGCAGCCACCACCACCACGTCTGACCCAGGCCGATCGTGAGCGATGCAACCGGACCGGCGACCATCAGCGTCAGAAACAGCAGATTGCAGACCACTCGCAGGCCGCGGGCCGCGGATTGCAACTGACTCCAGCGGTAGGTGGCGGCGGCGAGGTCGAAGCGACGGGCGTTGGCGTCGTCGATGGCCTTGGCACGCTCCGCCGCGGGCATGTCTTTCAGCCGCTTGAGCAATCCCGAAAGCCGCCGTGCGGCGCCGGCGTCCGGCAGCTTGGCGAAGGGTGTGTCTCCGACGAAGACGATGCGCCCGTCGGACCGCACGGCGCCGAGCGCCTGCCAGGTGGCGTGGAAGCCGTCGGCATCCTGCAACAGCCCCGGGTCGCGGGCGAACTCGGGGGACCAGGCGTAGACACCGTCGGGCGAGATTGCGTAGCCGGCGCGCGGCACGCTGAGCGCGCCGCCCAGAGGCGGCAACGGATTGCCGAGGAAGATGCCGCGCTCGAGCGGCGCGAGCCAGTTGCTGACGCTCATCCACTGCCAGCGTCCGAGGCCTAGCGAATGAAAGACGACGGTCTCCGCCGGAGGCCAGAACAGGCACTCGTAGAGGTAGAGAAGCCAGAGCACGGCGATAAGCGAGATGACTTCGGTCATGGGTCCTTTGTTCGCCGAACGCGGCGAGCGCTGTCCGAGTGCAATCCCAACGCGGCGATGCTGAACGAACTCAGGTCTGTCGCTCGCCGCCGGTACCGGTGATCTTGCCCCACAGGGCCTTGAGTCCGCCGAGCAGCGCGACGACGCCGATGACGATCAATTTCCAGAATTTCTGGAGCAGCCCGGTCTTGAGCGCGACCGCGCCGAGGCCGCCGGCCACCAGCGCCGTCAGGCCGTATTGGGCGATCTTGTCGCCGGGCCGAAACTCGGCGTAGCGATTGCCTGCGGTGAACTCGTAGCCTTTGAGAAGTTCCTTGCACTTGGGCCAGGCGGCCTTGGCGTCTTCCGGGTCGCCGACGAGCGTGACGTTCATGACGCCCTTGCGGCCCAGCACCTTGGTGAAGTAGTTCACCGTCATGTGGTCGTCGCTGCGGAGGCGGATGGCCCAGGTCAGGTTCTTGGTTTCCGGGTCGTAGGCCGGCGGGACTTCCCAACCTTCGAGATACAGCGGCTGCAGGCCCTGTCGCTTGCGCTCTTCGTTGCTGGGGCCGTCGGCGGCTTTCATGGCCTTCATCATGGCGTCGGGATCGAGCTTCTCCTCGTCTTTCACATATCCGACTTCTTCAAACTCGAAGACGATGAACCAGTTCACATCGTGCGGCGCGATGAGGCCGGCCTCCTGGTTGGTCAGCAGATTGCCGAACATTTTCATCAGCTTCTGCGTGCCTTCGCGGCCGGTGAAGCGAAACTCAGCGGGCACTTTGATTTCGGCCAGACTGTTGAGATCGCCTTGGGTGGGGCCCTTTTGCCACGGCACCGCGGTGTCGAGGAAAGCCTGCGCCGCCGCCGCGTCGGCCGCTGCATCTGCGGCTTCTTGCGGCTTCGCCGGCGGATCTTCGGCCAGCGCGCTCGCGCCGACCATCCAGCCGGCACAGAGGAGAAGGAGCGCGGTGGTGCGGTGGAGCGCGGCGGATTGCCGCGCGCGGCGCAGGTTGATATCGAGTTCAGCCGCCGCCGATTCACGATGCGCAGTCATTTCCGGGCTCCCGAGGGCGAAAGGTGTTTTCGAGCTTCGTTGCGACGAAACGTCGAGACCTGAGTCGGCGGGCAGCGCCGCGCGCCCCCGCCATTGAACCATCACTCCTGCTTCGCATTATCGCAGCCGCGCCGTGTGCCGTGCAACCGGAATTCATGAGAAATTCATCGAGAGCGGCAGGCGCAGCGGCTGTCGTCGAACGGGGCGCGTCGGCGGTTGTCGCGGTCGAATCCGCGCGGGCTGTCACGTTTACGCCGAGCGCCGCGCGGCATATTCTGTTGCCCGCCGCCGAGTCGATCCTCCCGCCGTGGGTGCGAACCGCCGCTCGTCGGCCGACGGGCAACCCTGAGTACTCATCGATGACGCAAACCGAAGACTACAGCGAAAGCAATTCCGGCTGGCCGCGGGTGCAGATGGCGGCGACCGTGCTGACTGCGCTGGCCGTCGGATTGGCCGTTTTTGCGCTGATCGCCTTCGTGATCGAATTGATCAGCCTGACCGCCGAGAAGCAATCGACCACGCTGATCTATCTCGCGGCCCTGCGCAATGTGCTGCTGGGGCTGGCGGGAGCGGCGTTTCTGTGGGGGCTGGCCGAATTGCTGCGGGTGGTCGAGGAGACGCCCTACGTCATTCGCGAGTACTACGCGCGGCAGGTGGGGCTGCGGACGCCGTGGATCGCGGCCGCCAACGGCGACGCGACGGAGGAGGGCGAGCGCGGCAACGACCTGGGCAGTCTGCTGCGCGAGATTCGCGACATCTCGCTGCTGAGCCCGGAAGAGCGCTCGCTGCGGCTGCGGGCGCAGGCGGGCGAAGCGGCCCGCGAATTGAGCCGGATCGTGCCCGATCTGCTGCGGAGCCACAACTGGGTGGAGGCGCGGCGGCGCGTGCAACAGGCGCGCGAGCGCTATCCGCTGGAGCCGACGTGGAACGAGTTGGAGCAGCGGATCGAAGAGGTGCGGGCGGGCGTGGAAGCGCGCGACATCGACAGCGCCAAGCGGCAGGTGCACGACCTGGCGTCGCTCGGCGCTTGGGAGCGAGCTTTTGACGTGGTGCGCGATCTATTGGAGCGCCACCCCGACTCCGACGCGGCCCGCGAGCTGGCGCGATACGTGCAGGAGCAGCGCGGCAAGGTCGACGCCGAAGAGCGGCGGCGACTGATCGCGCAGGTGCAGGAAGCGGCCAAGCGCCGCGAATGGTCGACGGCGCTGAACCTGGCGACCGCGTTGATCAAGCAATATCCGAATTCGCCGGAGTCTGAGGCGCTGCGTTCGGATTTGCCGACGTTGCAGGAAAACGTCGAGATTCAGACGCGCAAGCGGATGGAAGCGGAGATCACCGAGCTGACGCGGGCGAAGCGATACAACGAAGCGCTGGAGATGGCCCGCGAGCTGATCGCGCGCTATCCGCGCTCGCCGCAGGCGGCGGTGTTGTTGCAGTCGCTCCCGCAGCTTGAGGCGCGGGCCTCGGTCCGGGCGCGGCGGTGAACAGCGTCGCGGCGCTGGTTGTCATTCCGCTTTAAGAGGTTCTCCGCGACTCAGCACGCGGACCTCGGCGCGCTGCGGCGCGAAGTAATCGCGAATCATTTTCACGATTTCGGCCGTCGGTCGATGGGCGCAGCTCATGACGTCGAGCGCTACGAAGCCGCGCTCGGGATAGGAATGAACGCTGGCGTGGGACTCGGCCAGCAGAAACACGGCCGTGAAGCCGCCGTTGGCGAACACGCAGGATTTTCGGTCGATGATGCGCATGCCGCCGGCCAGCAGCGCGGCCTCGATGGCGGAGCAGGCGGCGGCGCAATCGATGAGCTTGTCGGCCGTTACACCGAACAGATCGACGATGGCGTGTTCGCCGGCCACCATCCCGCTCACTCCAGGTACTCGTTGTACCCGCGCACATAGAGCCGCGCCGCGGCGGGGTCGCTCAGCGTGGAGATCGGCGTTTCCAGTTCGGCCATGTCGGGTGGGAAGACGCGCATCTGCGTCCAGACGTCATTCGTGAGGTAACGCAGTCCATCGGGCAGGCGGAGCGGCTCGGGCGGCGGCGGACGGCGTGTCGCGAGGATGAAGCCCCATTCTCCAAACGATGGCACATTCAGATGATACGGCACGATCTGCAGTGTTCGGGCGTCGGGGCTTTGGGCGCCGGCGTGGGCGATCGTGTGGGCGATGCACCAAAAGGCCGGCCGCGCCAGAAACGGGCTGGTCGCCTGCGTCACGAGCACGCCGTTGGCGGTCAGCCGCCGCAGTGCGCGGACGTACATCGCGTCGGAGTAGAGCTTGGCGAGCGGCGTGCTGGATGGATCGGGCAGGTCGAGCAGGATCGCGTCATACAACGTCTCTTCGCGATCGAGAAACGCAAACGCGTCGGCGTTGGTGATGCGCACGCGCGCGTCGCGGAGCGCCCCGCCATTGAGTTCTCGGAGCATTTCGCGCTCGGAGAATAGCTGTGTCACCGCGGGATCGAGGTCGACCAGATCGACCTGTTTCACGTCGGGCCAGCGCAAGACTTCGCGGGTGGCGAGGCCGTCGCCGCCGCCCAAGATCAGGACGCGCTCGCGCCGCTCAGCCAGCGCCAGCGCCGGATGGACCAGCGATTCGTGATATCGATACTCGTCGATGCTGGAGAATTGCAGGTGGCCGTCGAGGAATAGCCGCACGTCGCTGCGCCAGCGAGTGATCACGATTCGCTGATGGGCCGAACTGCGGCTGTGGATGATCTCGTCCTGATAGAGCCGGCCCTCGAGAAAGCGCGAGAGCGGCGCGGAGAAAAAGAGCAGCGCCGCGAGACCCGCTCCGGCCCCGCCGGCGAAAAGCGCGAGCGGGCGCACCGCGCCGCCCAGAGAGGCACGAAAGACGCTGATCAACCACGCCGCGACGCCGACATTCAGCAGCCCCATCGCGATCGCGGCCTGCACCAGCCCGAGCTGCGGCACCAGCACAAAGGGGAATAGCAGCGACGCCGCCAGCGCTCCGAGGTAATCGGCGCCGAGAACGTTGGCGAGCGAGACGTGCAACGCCGCGCGCTCGCGCAAGAGCCGCACGACGAGCGGAATCTCCAGCCCGACCAGCACGCCCACCACGCCCACGAACCCGAGCAGCACGGGCAACACGGCGTCGGTGTACGCAAAGGCCGCGAAGCCGGCCAGAGCGCTGCAGCCGCCGATGAGGCCGACGGCGACGTTCACGGTGATGAGGTTGGCCAGCAGGTGCGCCCGCACGAATTGCGAGAGAAACGAGCCCACGCCCATGGCGCTCAGAAAAACGCCGATGGTGATGGAGAATTGCGTGACAGAGTCGCCGAGCAGATAGCTCGAGACCGCGCCGCCGATGAGTTCGTAGACGAGTCCCGCCAGGGAGAGCAGAAATATCGCGACGATCAGGACCAACCCGGCGGAGCGCGGGTCGCTCCCCGGCGCGCCCGGCGGATCGACGGTGGGTTGTGCGGAGGGTTGAAGGTCCTCGGCGTTCACGGCGTCAGCGAATGACCGCAGCGAGAATGATGGCGATGCTGATCAGAAAGGCGCTCATCAGGATCGCAAGCGCGACGTTCTGATCTTCCTCGATCTCCTTGCGGATCGAGAAGGGCATGATGCGGCCCATCAGCCAGATGACGCCGCCGAAGAGCAGCACACCGACGACGAAATAGACGACGGTGGGCAGGAGTTCCCAGAGTTGAAGTTTGACGATCTCGGGCATTTCAAATGTGCCGTTCTCGGGCACTGGCGCTCTCCGCTGCTATTTGCCGCTGTGAATGCCGCCGCCGGAGAAGTAACGCGGCCGCCCTACCATGCCCGCGGGTCTGCTCGATCCTTCGCGGATGCTGGGCGGCTCGCGATCGGGATTGGGCAGGCCGAAGCCGGTCGACCCCGCCCAGCTCGCAAGGCCGAGCAGCGCGACGGCGACGACGGTGAGGATGACTCCGGAACGGGACATGCACTGAATTCTCGCGACTTCGCCGGTCGGCCGCAATTGGCCGACACCGGCGATGCGTCGGCCCACATCAGCGGATCGAGGCCGCCTGCGCCTCAAGCCGGGCGATGCGCTGGCTCAGGTCGGGGTGAGTGCTGAAGAGCGTCGCCAGTCCGCCCGGAGACAGCGGCTGCACGATGTACATGCTGTGAAACGCCGGATTGGTCTCGGTCGGAATGCGGTCGTTCATATGTCCGAGCCGGCGCAGGGCGTTGGCCAGCTTCTGCGGGTCGCCGCAGATTTCGCCGCCGAGCGAATCGGCCGCAAACTCGCGCTGCCGCGAGATCGCCAGTTGGATGATCGTGGCGGCGATCGGGGCCAGAATGATCACCAGCAGAGCGGCGATGCCGCCCAGCGGATTGGGCTCTTCGTCGCTGTGGCGTCCGCCACCCAGACCGCCCGGAAAGTAGAGCATGTAGCCGGCGCCGCTGATGACGCTGGCCAGGACGGCTGCGATGGTCGAAGTCAGCATGTCGCGATTCTTGATATGGGCCAGTTCGTGGGCCATCACGCCCTCGACCTCCGGCTCCGGGAACGCCCGCAGCATGCCCTCGGTGATCGCGACAGCCGAACTGCTGGGCCCGCGCCCGGTCGCGAAGGCGTTAGGCGCGGCGCCGGGGCAAATGTAGACCTTCGGCATGGGCAGGTTAGCCCGCTCCGCAAGCCGCTCGATCATGGCGTGGAAGCGCGGATTCTCCTCGCGCGGCATCTCGCGCCCGCCCATCGCCTTGATGGCGATCGTCGCCGAGAACCAATAGGAGATGATGGCGCTGACGCCACCGAACATAAAGCCGATGACCAGCCCCGTCTTTCCGCCCAGCGCGATGCCGACGACCATGCACAGGCCGATCATCATCGACAGCAGGACAGCGGTTTTTACGTTGCTCAGAAACCTCATCGCACCAATCCTCTCTACGAACCGATCATAGGACGGCGGCAAAAACCTGGAGGGCCGCCATCGCGGATTCGAAATAATAGGACGAATCGGCGAATCGGCTGTTCGGCGCATTCCAAACTGTCTGGGGAAATAGAACGCGGTCCACCGGAGGGGTGAACCGCGTTCGGTCGCGATCTCCACTGTGCGGGCCTTGCCCGCAGGTCGACTTACGGCCCGCCGACCAGCATCTGCACGAACGGGGCGATGTCGCCCACGGTGACGAAGCCGTCACAGTTCACGTCCGCGGTTTCGATGCAGCAGTTCGGATAGGTCGCGAGGTAGGCCGCCGGATTTGTGATCGCGAGCACAAAGCCCGAAATGTCACCGACGGTCACGAAACCGTCGCAATTGGTGTCGCCGACGAGGCAGTTCTTGCAAATCGTCATCGGCTGGAGCGGCACCGGAATCGCGAGCAGTTCGCGGAAATCCGACACCAGCGGCACCGCTTCGTCGAAGGCCGGAATCATCTCCAGCGGCGACGGCATCGGCGGCACCGGCAGTTCCACGCTCTGGCAGCGATAGCACGCCCGCTGGAATCGCTCCAGCAGGTACGGAACCGGGTAGATCGGTCCGAAACCAAAGCTATCGGTCGAACCCACCAGCGTGACCTCCAGCGGCATCGGCATGGGCGGACCGCCGCGCAGCATCTCTGCCGCGATGTCGACCCGCGGCCCGCCAAAGACATCGCTCGGCGGAATCGGAATCCCGCCCGGGTCGAGGTGCAACAGGCCGAGGTCGGGCGAAAGATTGGGCGTAAAGAACGGCGTGACCGCATCGGCGAGAATGTGCGACTCCTCGATGCCGGTCACCTTGATGTCGCGCCCGAAGTCGAACGACCCCGCAAAGTCGTAACGCCAGCTCCACATCGGCATGCCGAGCGGGTCGAGGCGAACGGCCAGCACGTCTTCATACCACGCCGCGCCGAACGGAGTCAGCGGGTTGGCCGCGACCTGCCCGGTGATCAGCAGCATGCCGCTGTTCTGGATCTGATCCAGCGACCAGCCCTGCTCGACGACGCCATAAAGCGCCCCGCCTGGCCCCGGAGCGACATACTGCCCGTAAACACGGTTGAAGACGACCACGCCGTCTCGTCGTACGCGCGTCACCAGCAGATCCGCATCGGCCAGATACTGGTCATTCGCACCGCGGTTCATGTTCGCGCTGCCGACCAGGGCCGCCTCTTCCGGATTGAAGCGGATGATCGCGCGATACTCAGCATCGCCCTGCAAGCCCAGCTTGATCGACCAAACGTCGCGGGCCCACAGCACATTGCCCATCGGGTCGAGCCCGGCGACCGTGGCATAGGTCGGCCCCTGCGGACTCAGCCGCCGATAGCCGCAGACGATGCTCTCAATCGGCAGCCCGACGCCGGCGCTCATGAATGTGATGTCGAAGAATGCGTCGACCCGCGGATA
>JALHOX010000011.1:0-21948 GCA_022842805.1 Phycisphaerae bacterium
CGGCTCGCCGCCGCCGACAAACGTAAATCAATCCAACTGGGTCACATTCCGCGAGAATCTCGTGAACGCCTCGGTCGAGGCCTGCTACGACGCGATCAAGGCCGCCAACCCGGAGATCGTCGTCTCCTCGGCCCCGGTCGGGTCCTACGGCATCACGCAGCACATGCAGCGTTGGAGCTCCTGGGTCAACGGCGGCTACCTCGACCTGTGCATGCCGCAGATGTACATGACCTCGCTCAGCAGCTTTCAGACCGAGTTCAACACGCAATACAACCAGGCCCCCGCGCATCGCGACAAGCTCGCCGTCGGCTTCCGCGCGCAGGAAGATGCCGACTGGACGCTGGTCCGCGATCAGATGAACTTTGCCCGCGCCAACAACATCAAACACGGCACGCTCTGGGTCTATCACCAGTACACGACGCAGATCGCGATTCAGGACGAGATCAACAACCTGCCGCTCGCGGGCCAGCCGTGGAACCTGCCGGCGTACAACCCGTTCGTCAGCGACCGCATGCTGCAGATCGTGATCGACAATCGCGACGGTTCGCCGAGCTACATCGAAACGCCCGCCGGCGTTTGGGCCAACTCCGCCCAGCCCGGCTTCTTCCGCTTCGACTCGCGCGTTGTCGCCGGCGGCGCCGGAGCCGCGGTTGAATATCGGGCGGCGATTCCGAAAACCGGGCGATACGACGTGTACGCCTGGCACACGTCGGCCGGCAATCGCAACAACGCCGCCGCCTTCACCATCGACCACTACAACGGTTCATCAACCACGACCATCGACCAGACCACGCTCGGCGGCATGTGGAACCCGATCGGCCGACACATCTTCACCGCCGGCCCGCTGGCCCGCCGCGTGCTGCTCTCGACCGCTGACAGCGATCCGACCGAGTTCACCAGCGCCGACGCGGTCAAGCTGGTGCTGACCGGCTACGCACTGGGCGACGCCGACGGCGACGCCGATGTCGACGGGGCCGACTTCGCCGGGCTGCCCGCCTGCATCAGCGGCCCGTTCGAGGCCGGCGGCGTGTCGACCGCCTGCGAAGTGTTCGATTTCGACGACGACAGCGACGCGGACATGCTCGATTTCGCGGCGTTTCAGGCGGCCTTCGGCAACTGACCGTCCGGTCGCGATCCGACCGCCCGATCAGCCCCGCAAGAGCCCCCGGGCCCGCTACGCAAAGCCTGTCGGAGACGCCTATACTTCCCCGCAGGCGAATCTCCTCCGACGAATCGCGGTGCGACTTTTCCGGCGTTTCTTGCGAACCCGGGCCGCTCTGATTCGTCGAACGCGATTGGCGAGGTATCGAGTCGATGGCTGACACGATGGAAGACAAAGAGGTTCTGGACGAGCGCGAGTTCGACCCGATTCCGGTCGACGTCGACAAGAAGCGCGAGCCGTTCCTGAACAAGTACTTCAAGGTGGTCATCAAGATGAAGGTCTCCGACCTTCACCTGAAGGCCGACAAGTCGCCGATGGTCCGCAAGAAAGGCGACCTGCGCCCGCTCACCGGCGGCCCGCTCACCGCTCAGCAGATTCACGACGGCATTTTCGAAATCCTCACCCCCAAACAGCGCGAAATTTACAGCTCCAACGGCGCGATCGACTTCGCCTACGACGTAGGCCCCCCCGGCGACGCCGACCGCTTCCGTATCAACGCATTCCAGCAGCGCGGCAAGATGTCCGTCGCGGCCCGCCGCGTCTCGCGCAACATTCTCAACTTCGAAGAGCTGCACCTGCCCCCCAGCATCGCCAAGATCCCCGACTTCACGCAGGGCATGGTCCTCCTCGCGGGCATCACCGGCTCGGGCAAGAGCACCACGATCGCGGCCATGCTGGACTGGATCAACGAAAACAAGCCGGTCCATATGGTCACGGTCGAAGACCCGATCGAATACATCTTTACCGACAAAAAAGCGACCATTAACCAGCGCGAAGTCGGCATCGACGTCAAAGATTTCCACATGGCGCTCAAGTACCTGATGCGCGAAGACCCCGACGTCGTGCTGATCGGCGAGTTGCGCGACATCGAGACCTTCCAGGCCGCGGTGCACGCCGCCGAAACCGGCCACTTGTGCTTCGGCACCATCCACGCCAGCAGCGCGGCCCAGACGATTTCGCGCATTCTCGACCTCTTCCCGGCTCACGAGCGCAAGAGCGTTCGTCAGGCGCTGGAGTTCAACCTCAAGGCGATCGTCTGCCAAAAGCTGCTGCCTTGCGTGCGCGACGATCGACCCGTCGTCCCCTGCGTCGACATCCTCATGACCAACCCCTCGGTGCGCAAGCTGATCCGCGAAGAACGCGACAACGAACTCATCGACGTGCAGCGCGCCAGCTACTCCGACGGCATGATCGATTTCACCGAGCACTTGCGGCAACTGGTGGAAACCGGTTACATCGACCATGCGACGGCCTACGAGGCGGCCCCAAACCCCGACGAGCTGCGCATGGCGCTCAAGGGCATCCGCCAGCCGTCGTCCGGCATCCTTGGCTGACGGCGACGGTTCACACCCGTCGCACGCCGCGACACGGAGTCCTGCATGCAGGTGCTGCTCATGGCTGATGGGTTGGCGGGCACGCTCTTTCTGAGCGCGATCTACTTCAGTTTTCTGAAGCTTCCCGTGGTGGTGCTCCTGGCGGCGGCGTGGGCCAAATACTGCGAATGGGCCGACAAAGACGCCCTCGCCGTCAACACCTACCGCCAGATCTGGAACATGGGCCACGTCGCCGCCGGCCTGGTGGCGCTGGCCTGCATCCTGCTCATTCCGAATTTCGCCATCGGCGCGATCGTCGGCTGGATCGTCTTCTTGGGCGAGGCGATCGGCTACGTCGTCCACCGCAACGGATTGGTGACCCCCGAATTCACGCTGCTCACCTCGGCTCACCTCAAGCGAATTCAGGATCACGGCCTCTTCGGAAAGAGCAAGAAGAAGGAAAAGGAGATCGTCGAGCGCGTCGTGTTGCGCGGGCCCAAGGGCGTCCTGAAAAAGCCCGAGGAAGACGCCGCCCGCGTTCATTACGCCAATCTGCAGGAGATCTTCCACGAATTCCTGCTCCGCCGCGCGACCCGCGTCGACATCGTCCCCACCGGCGAACTGACCAAGATCGGCTACGAGATCGACGGCTCCGCCGTCGAGCGCGACCCCCTCGACCGCCCCTCCGGCGAAGGGCTGATCGAGTTCGTGAAGTACTCGCTCGGCTTCAATCTCGAAGAAAAACGCAAGCCGCAAAACGGCAAGTTCATGGCCAAGCTCGGATCGAGCGACTTCGATCTGCGCATTCGCACCGACGGCTCGACCGCCGGCGAAAAAATGAGCATCCGAGTGATCGGGGCCGAAGCCAAGTTCAAGGCCGCCGACCTCGGCTTTACGCCCGCGCAGCTCAAAGACGTCAACGAAATGCTGCAGATCGAGCAGGGCATGCTGCTGATCGGCGGCCCCCCTCAGTCGGGCATCACCACCACGATCTATTCGCTCACGCGCTCGCACGACGCGTTTTTGAAGAACATCCAGTTGCTCGAGTACGCAACCGAACTCGACATCGACAACGTGACGCAGCGCGCGTTCGTGCCCAAGGAGGGCGTCACCTTCACCGATGAACTGCTGAAGATGATCCGCTCCGATCCCGATGTCCTGGTCGTCCCGCAGATTCGCGAGCCGCAGGCGCCCATGCAGATGGCCAAGGCCGCGCCGAAAATCAAGATCGTGACCTCGATCCCCTCCACCAGCATCGCCGACACCATCGCGCGCTGGATGCGATTGAACAACGACAACGACCTCGTCGCCAAGGGGCTCTACGCCGTCACCAATCAGCGGCTCGTCCGCAAGCTCTGCCCCCAGTGCCGCGAGGCCTACAAGCCCGACGCCGCCTCGCTCAAAAAGCTCAACCTCCCGGCCGAAGCCGTGCTCTATCGCGCGCCGCAGCCGGTCTACGACAAAAACGGCAATCCGATCAACTGCCCGAACTGTCAGGGCACCGGCTTCATCGGCCGCACGGGAATCTACGAGACGCTGATCGTGGGCGACGACGTGCGCGAGCTCATCCGTCGCGGCGCCACCGCACAGGAGCTGCAAAGCGTCGTCAGCAAGGGCGGCAACACCAGCCTTCAACGGCAGGGTTTCGCCAAGGTGCTCGACGGCACTACCAGCATCGATGAACTGGTGCGCGTTTTGAAGCCGCCGGCCGCCCCCGCGGGCGGAGCCAAAACCGCGGTCGCCTGATTCGAATTTGATTCGGTTTGAATGAACCCGGTGCGAGCCGGCTCATAGCTGAAGGAAGTCTGAATGATCCTGCAAATTGCCGCCCTCGTGTTCGTCATCGCGATCACGATGCTCAACTCGCGCTACGGCCTCTTCAGCGGCCTGATGAACGCCCTCTGCGCGATCGTCGCCATGATCGTCGCCCTGGGCATGTTCGAGTTCGCCGGCTACGCCTCCGCCGACATCATGGGCTGGTCGCTGACCTGGATGCCCGCGATCTGTATGGCCGGCCTCTTCGTCGTCACCCTCGGCGCGCTGCGCCTCCTCACCGACAACTACGTCCGCGGCAACGTCAATCTGCCCCCCATGGTCGACTGGATCGGCGGAGCGCTCTGCGGCTTCCTGATCGCCCAGATCTCCGTCGGCGTCATGGTCCTGGCCTTTCTGATGATCCCCTTCGGCCCCAACGTCGCGATGTACTCGCGCTTCGTGCGGACCGAGGCCGACCCCCAGACCAAACGCATGCAGTTCGCCCGGGCCAACCTCTGGCTGCGATCCGATGACTTCACCGCCGCCCTCTTCAGCTTCCTCAGCGGCGGCAGCCTCAGCACCGGCGACCCCGCGTTCGGCGAGGTCTACCCCGATTTCCCCAAGTGGGTCTCATGGACCGGCAACACCGCGCAGGAAGAATCGGCCACGGCGCCCACCGGCTGGGCCAGCGACGAAGATCTCTTCAAGGGCGTCAACGTCATCGCCTGGTGGGAGAAAAAGGACGCCGTCGAAGGCCGCTACTGCCTCGACATTCCCACGCGTGAAAAGCCCGACCCCGTCTATTCGCGCACGACCTACGCCGCCGAGCCCGGCAAGCGATTGCTCGGCGCCCGCGTCGAGCTGCTCGACGTCGCCGCCGACAGCCCCAAGGCCGGCCCCAATCACCGCTTCCGCCCGACCATGCTGCGCGTCGTGGGCGAGGTCAACGGCGTCGTGCGCGACTATCCGCTGCGCGTGGTGGCCGGCGCCGACCCCAAGGTGCAGGGCGCCTTCCGCATCGCCGACGTCGACAACAATTTCGCGGTCGCCGCCGGCGGCGGCACCAAGCTCGACTGCTACTTCGAAGTCGATCAGGACTTCAAGCCGCGTTTCATCGAATATCGCCGCTTCGCACGCGCCGAGTTCAAGCAGGACCAGTTCGCCGACGCCGCCCCGACCACTCCCCTCACCGCCGGCGGCCCGGCCGTGGCGGAAAACAGCGCGAGCGGCGGGCAGCAGGCCCAGGGCGTCGGCCGCACCCGCTTCATCGACGCAATCGTCCAGGGCCGCACCGGCCAGTTGCTCGACATCCCGATCAACTTCGATCGCACCAAAATCGCCCGCGTCAGCGATATCGAACTCGAGGGCGAGCTCATCAAATCGGGCCGCGTCTTCGGCAACCGCTCTGCCTACGTCCCCGATCGCGAAGGCGCCACCGAGGTCAAGCGGCTCGTCCTGCCCGAAGGCCGCGTCATGTTCCTGCTCACCTGCAACAGCCGCCAGGCTCAGTCCATCGCCGGCGGCGTCTTCAACTACGTCGCCGCGACCGCCAACCAGTACAAGGCGGTCGACAGCGGCGGCAACGAGTATCCGCTCGCCGGTTACTACGCCGAGTTGAAGCGCGGCAACAACCAGGTCTTCGAGCTCTATTACCCCGGCCCCGACCCGGCCGAAAAGAACTTCCGCCACCTGCTCGACTTCCAGCACATCGAGAAGAACGAGCTGCGCGACAAGGACACCGACCTGACGCTGATCTTCATGGTGCCCAAGGGCGTCACGATTGTGAAAATCGAGAATCAGAAGGGCGAAGGCATCGAAGGACTGCGATACGAGATTCGCTAGTATCGAGTCGCCGTCGTTGCGGCGGGCCCGACTGAAAGCGGCTGCGCCGTGTCGGACCTGCCGCTTAGCTTAGGTTGGGTCGCCGGGGCACGGCAATGATCCTGCACTTTGGAACGCGTATCAGCCGATCGCGGCGTGGCTACGTCGCTGATTTCTGCCCGTTTTGTAACGACGTCCGACCGCACCGCCTGATCCGGGTCGGCGAGTACCGGCATTTCAACTTCATCCCCACGAGCGGCACGCGCACCATCGGATTCGAACGCTACTGTGATGAGTGCAGGGTTCCGATCGCATGCAACGCGGCCGACTATCCGCAGCCGGAACGTTCATCAGGGCTTGACCTTGAGGTGCTGATCGCAAAGACGAATCCGCACGTTCGACAGAATTGGGCTACCCGAATCGCAGACTTCCGAGCGATCGTCCGGCGTGAGAGAATTCCCGGGGAACGCCGCGATGACTACATCCGCGAGATGCTCCTACTGCTGAACGACCCGGTCCATGAGCGCAGCCGCGGCGCCCACATTGACATGGTGTCGGTCTTGTCGATCGTCGGTACCGCGGTGTGCATCGTCCTTGCCGGATTCGCCGTCAACAAGTTCGGAGCTGATCGGCTGTCGCTCGACGCACGCACTTACTTGGTAATGGGGGCCCTCGCCGCGATCTTCGTGATTCCACTCCTATTCATCGCGACAGACCCGTGGCGCTTCAAAGCACGGAAGGTTTACCCGCCGCTCGCAAAGGGAATGGCGCGCCTGAATCCCACCGTCGAGGAACTGTCAGATCATCTCAACAAGCTTCGCGGCCTGGGATACATCATTGGACGAAAACTCAATCCGCGGAGCCTGCATCGACGAATCGAGCGTGAACGCGAGCGAACCTCGATCAATTGAATCCCGCCGAAATGTAGTACTTTTCGCGGTGCTTCATGCTCGCACGGGCGACGCCCGAAGCCTCTGCTAATCACTACGGCTGCCCCGCCTCGACCCGCCCAATCTCCGCCCGAATCGGCAAAATGCGATCCGCCAGCTCCCCCAGCGTCCGCGGCGTCTGCGCCGCTTCCCATTCGCGAAAAACCGCCCCGTACTCCCGATGAAATTTCAGTTGATCGCGCAGCAGGTCCAGCGTGCGCCGCCGCACGCGCGTCTCCGTCGACCGCAGCAAATCCGCCACCAGCGCTCGCCCGCGCTCCGGCGATTCATGCTGATAGAGCGCGAAAATCCGCGACGCCCGCACCAGTTGCCCCTGCGTCGGCGCCGCTCGCGAGTACAGATGCCGCAGCTCATCGCCGGCCGCCTCGCGCGCAGGCAACGCCCAAGCCGCCCCCGCGGCGACGAGCATCATGAGCACACTCCACTCAATCACGCTTCGAATCATGATGGGCGATCTGCCGGACTCGAGAAAAAAATCACGGCTCGCCGAGCCGCGGCCCGCGCGCGGTGCATAGATGACCGCTACAGCCGTATGTCCTGCGCTTCAGCGCCGACGCGGATCGTCTTGCGCGTCAGGTCGTGGAACGCGCGAATGTATCGCACCGTCCGCGAGCGCATCCGCATCACCACCGAGTGCGTCGTCGCCGTGTGGCCGCGCACGCGAACGCCCTGCAGCATGGCGTTGTCGGTGATGCCCGTCGCCACAAACACCAGCCCGTCGCCCTGCGCCATGTCGTCGGCCAGATAGACGCGGTGCAGGTCTTCCTCATGCCCGTCGGCGATTAGCTGCTTGCGCTCGGCGTCGTCGCGCGGCCACATGCGCGCCAAAATCTCGCCGCCGAGGCACTTGATCGCCGCCGCCGCCAACACCGCCTCCGGCGCGCCGCCCGTACCCATGTAGACGTCGATCGAGCTGTCCGGCATTGACGGACCAATCGCGCCGGCAACGTCGCCGTCGCCGATCAGCCGAATCGACGCGCCAGTCTTGCGAATTTTGTTGATCAGTTGCTCGTGCCGCGGGCGATCGAGCGTGCAGACCACCAGGTCGCGCACGCGTTTGCCCAGCTTGAGCGCGATGATCTCCAGATTCTGATCCACCGGCGCGTCGAGACGAATCGTCCCCGGCCCTTCCTTGATCGCCGGCCCCACCGCGATCTTCTCCATGTAGACGCTCGGTACCGGCGTCATAGCCTGATCATCCGGACCGCGCGTCCGCGCCGCCGCCAACACGCTCAGCGCCCCCGGCAAACCCTTGGAGGTCAGCGTCGTGCCGTCGATCGGGTCGAGCGCAATGCTGATATGCGGCGTGCCCGCGGACCATGTGCCCAGCTTTTCGCCCACGAAGATGCCGGGCGCCTGGTCCTTGATCCCCTCGCCGATCACACAGGTGCCGCACATCTCGACGTGATTCAGCGTGCCGCGGATCGCGTCGGTCGCGGCCGCATCGGCCGAGATCTTGTCGCCCTTGCCGATCCAGCGAAACGTGTTCAGCGCCGCCGCCTCGCAGGCCCGCACAAGGTCCAACCCGAGCGCCCGTTCCGGCTCGTCGTTCTCGATGAATACGCGCTCATGTTCGGCCATGGTGAATCTCCGGTTGGCGGATGTGAAATCGTCAATCAAACGAATGTTAACCCGAAACACGCTCGCGTCGGAGCATCGGCGGGCGTGCGAGGACCGGGCGGAAAAAGCCGCACTCTCGCCGCAGGTCCGCAAACTCGAATTGCAGCGTCAACCGTGGGGCGTCTTGGGTCGGCGGAAGGCGCGCGATCGGGCCAATCGCAAGACGGGGCGCCTGCCGCGGCCGCCGCGCCGGCCCGCTATCGAACGGCCAATATCCGTTCCGACAAACTTCGCACCATCGGCCATAGCTTCATCTCATGCGCCGCCCACGCCGCGCAGGCGATCGCCGCGAGGATGATCGCCGCCTGCACCCAGCTCATCGTCCGCTCAAAGCGTTCCAGCGCAGACGGGTCGCGCGCCAGCGCCTGCAGAAATCGCGAACGCCCCGCGATGGAGCCATGCCGCGGACTGCCCGACTCGGGCGCAATGCCGTTCAACACCGCCACCTCGTTCAGCGTCTCGCTGAAAATGTGCGCGCAGGTCGTGCAGATCGGCTGTCGCCGCCCAGAGGCCCGCGGCAGCTCCGCCGCATTTGCGGATTCGCGGATCGCCTCGTCGCTCTTCGGCGCCACCGGCATCGCAGATTCGCCGGCGGCGGCGAAGTGATGCACAAAGCACGGCTGATTGCACGGCACGCCCGTGAGCTGCAACGCCCGCACCCCGAAGATGTCGGCCTGCCGCTCAAAGCGCTGCGACATCCACAGAAAGATCACGCCCCACTTCACGAGCATGAACGCCCCCAGCACGACGGCGCCGATCTGATAGGTCTGCGTCGATGCGCCGTGCATGCGGATCGCGAAAATCTGCAACAGGCAGCCGCTGATGAGCGAAAAGAGCAGCAAATAGGGAATGTGCCAGCGCCGCACATGACCCGCCTCATGACCGAAGACGGCTTCGATCTTGCGATCGTCGAGGTTCGCCAGCATGCCGTCGGTCAGCAGCACATAGCGCAACGGCGCAAAAAGCCCCATCACCGCCGCGTTCACGATCAGCCCGCCCGACTTCCACACCAGAATCTCGCGGCAGCGCACGCGCAGCTTTTCGCCCAGCAACAGCAGCCGATCGCGCAACGGTCCCGGCGAAAGCGGCGCGGTGATCCACGTATGGCGAATCAGCAGCGGCGCGAAAATCGCCACCACCACGGTCAGCGCTCCCAGCATCAGATCGGGCATGTCGCGCAGCCCCGACCAGCGCTGCAACGCCGCCTCGTTTTGATACAGCAGATCGCGCCCCGCCAGCATGAACACCATCGGAACCAGCACGCACAGCACCTGATGACGAAAGTTGAACGTCAGGTATTGCCCGAGCGTCCAAACCGGCTGCACCGGCCGGTGGCGGAAAAGGAACACCTCCAGCGCGATCTGCCGCACCGCCCGCTCCGCCGGATAGGTCGCCAGCCACAGCAGCACCACCGCGATCAGAAACGGCGTCACCGTCAGCAGGCTCGGCGCCACGATCCAGTCGCCCACAATCGGCAGTCGCCCGCACTCGATCGGCCAGCGCGTCAGCAGCAGCAGCGCGATGTGCGCCGCCCCCAGAAACATCTGCAAATAGCCGATCGCGCTGTTGAACGCATACTGCCCGCGATTGGGGTCCTCCGGATATCGCTCGATCAGCCGCAGCGCGCGGCGAGATACCGCCCAGCCGCCCAGCGCCGGCAGGATGGTGGCCGCGACCGCGGCCGCATAGGTCAGGCCCGAATGCCGCAGATACCCGGGCACCGGCCCCTGAAACGCCAGGGCCACGCTAAACACCGCAAGAACAATCAAAAGCATGACGCGGAATGGTAGAGGCTGCGCACCGGGGTGGCACCGGCGTCCCGCCAGTTCCTCGTCGCGGCTACCCTATTTCGGTTATGCCTCAACCGACCATCAAGATCTGCGGCATCACGCGCCTCGAAGACGCCGAAACCGCCGCCGAAGCCGCCGCAAACTACATCGGCCTGATCCGGGCGGAGAGCCCCCGCGCCGTCGAACTCGAAACCGCCCGCGCCATCGCGCAGCACGTCCGCAGCCGCATCACGCCCGCGCTGCTCTTCAAAGACGCCTCGGTCGATGTTGTCTTCGACGAACTAAACGAGGCCGCCGTCGAAGTCGCTCAGCTCCACGGCGCCGAGCCACCCGAGTTCGCCGCGCAGCTGCTGCTCCGCCTGCCCGCGCTCCGCATCATCCGCGCCTTCCCCGTCATCGACGGCTACGGCGTCGACATCGCCGCCTGGCTCGACGCCGCAACGCCCTTCGCCCAATCAATCATCGCCGTGATTCTCGACGCCCCGAAAGGCGCCGCCGCCATCGATGAGGACAACTTCCGCGCCGTCGCGGCTTTGGTCCGGCGCCGCGGCTTCAAAGTCTGGCGCGCCGGCGGACTCGACGCGAAAAACGTCGCCGACATCGCCGACACCGCGTTCTACGACGGCTACGACGTGGCCCGCGGCGTCGAGTCGGCGCCGGGCGTGAAATCCCCCGATCTCATCCGCGACTTCGTGCGCAGCGCCCGCTCACGCTGATCAAACAGAAATGCGGGCCGCCGGGCCCGCATCTCATCGTTCACTGCGTTCACACCGCGTCGCGGATGTGCGTCAATTGCCCGTCAGCAGCGCCACAAACGACCCGATGTCGCCAACGGTCACAAATCCGTCGCCGTTAACGTCGGCCAGATTGATGTCGCAACCGGGGAACTGGATCGCATATTGGGCCGGGTTGGTCAGCGACAGCACAAATCCGCCGATGTCGCCCACCGTCACAAACCCGTCGCAGTTCATGTCGCCCGCCGCGAATCCGCCGCCGCTCACGCTGATGTTCAGCGGCAGCACCGGATAGGCCACCGCGCCCGGGTTACCGTTGCTGTTCGTCCGGCCGACCTTCAGGCCGCCCGGCGTGCTCGCCAGCAGTTGCGCCTGCTGCGCCGGGCTAACCGCCAGCGTCGTGCTGCCTTCGCCGATCGCGCGGATATTCACGCGATACAGCGGCGCGGCCGCCGTCAGCCCCTGCGTAAAGCTGGTCGTGTGGCCGTTGACGCGATCGATCCCGCGATCGCCGCCGACGCCCTGCAACGCCGCCAGCCCCGGGCGCGTCGCCGCAAACGGGCCGACCGCCTGAACACTGGTCACTTCGACGACGCCGCCCGTCGCGATCTCGATGTCATGCAGATACTGCATAACGCCGTTCTCCTGGCCGCTGGCGACGATCGCGCCGCCCGTCACCTGCGCCGCGACGGTGATCTCGGCCGTGTCGTTCACCTGCAGTTGCGTCAGGTCGGTGCTGGCGCTGGCGGTGATCGTGCAGACCACGGGCAGGTTCGGATTCAGATGCACACCGCCGCCCGCGGGCGTGGGCGTCGTGCCGTCATACGTGCGACCGACGATACGCCCCGTCGCATTGCCGATGAAATTCAGCGTCCACTGCAAATCGCTCGGCTCAACGCCGTTGTCGCCCGTCTGGTCCACATCCCACGGCCGCGTCTGAGTCGCCGGGTCGCCGCTGTCGCCCTCGGGCGCGGTGGAAAAGCTGTTGCTATAGATCCAGTCCTCATCGCCGAAGACCGCGGCGATCTTGGCGATGTCCGCCGCATCCGCATCGCCGTCGCGATCCGCGTCCCCGGGGATGTACGCGACAGCCAGCGGGTTCACCCGCCCCGCCATGATCTGATACGTGTTCGCCGCCGCGAAGTTGTAGTTGGTTCCGACGCCGTCGTTCAGCCACGTCGGCACATTCGTCCAGAACGGCTGAATCGAATCGGGGTTGGTGTTGGCCGTGTTGTCAAAGAACATCTGCGGCGGGTTGCCGATGCCGCCGCTGCCCACGATGCTCTCGCCGCGCACCCACTGCTCGGTGGCGGTGTCCTGCCAGTTATTGCCGCCCGGCCCCTGCCCCGTCGCGCCGGCCACCGGCGCCCAACCCGCCCCCTTCGTGCGATAGTCGACGCGCGAAATCGCGTCCGGGTTAAAGCCCTGCGGATCGTCGAGCGTGTGCACGCGCCGCTCGGGCAGCCCGAGGTTCGCGCTGCCGACATCGCACAGCCGCCCGTCGAGGTCATACTCCCAGCCACGCTCGTTCTCGTAGCTGATCTCATCGACCACTTCGAGATCGTCCGCGACATCATTCGGCGTCAGCGATCCCTTCACATCGAGCGTGGTGCCGCCGAAGCCGTTGGCGCCGCCCGTGTCGAGATTTCCGTCGCCCCACTGGTCATACTGCAATCCATCCTGCGGATCGATGACCGGCGTAAAAAGCTGCGCGTCGCACTGAATGTCCTTGCCCCAGCGGAGGTCCACCACGGGCGGAAACGGATGGGTGGCCTGCGTCGCGCCCGGCCGATTGCGAATCAGCAGATACGTCGGCGAGCCGTCGTTTTCGAGTCGGCCGGTCGTGTCCAAAAACCCGTTCCAGAAAGTCTCCCAGCGGGCGAAATTGCTGTCGGGGATCATGGTCGGGTAGAAGTTCTGCGCCCCGATCGCAATCACCAGAATTCCGTTCGGCCCGAGCGACAGCCCATCAAGGCTGAAAAACTCGTCCACTTCCTGCCCCAGCGGCGCAGGCGGAATCGACCCCAGCGGGTAATAGCGCGTCAGCGATCCGTTGATCGCCGCGATGGCGTACCCGTCGAGCTTCTTGCCCGGCGTCCCCATCAGCTCGATAAACTCGCGCGTGTCGTCCAGACTGCCGGGCGGGTTAGTAAAGACCTCGTTGATGAACACGTTCGCCAGCGCCGGGGCGCTCAGCGCCAGCGCCGCACTCGCACACAAAAACTTCCGCATCGCTTCTCCCTCAGGCTTGTGTCCTCCCCCGTATCTGACCGTCAGCGCGGCATGAACGCGTCGCTCGAGCGGCGCCCCAGGCTCAGCACGCCGTCGAAGACTTCCATGCTGTCGATGTCTTCCTGATCCACCGGATCCACCGCGTCGTTGACCCGGAATTCGCCATTGCGCACCTTGTCGACGAACACGCTCACATGCCCGTCGGCAAAGAGCACGTTCGCCCGCAGCCGGGCGTGCGGCTTGTTCGGCAGCCGCGAGCCGAAGCCGTGCGCCGGACCGATGTCCGCGAAGTTCTGAATGTCATACGGGCCGCTATAGGGCCCGTCGGTCATGGTCTTCACGCTCGGCTCGCCCAGCACCATGTCCTCATAGCGGCCGCCGTCGAGATCGGTCCGCCCGTCGCCCAGCAGCGGCACGGTCGAATCGGCGACGCGCGGATATCGCCCCGCGCGATAGGGCCCCATGCACGTATTCACCCGCCGCCAGTTAAAGCTCGAGCTCGCATTCGGATTCACTTCCGACCGCGCCATGAACCAGAACTGCGTGTAGTTCGAGTTGTAGCCCCGCGCCACCAGATCGCGCACCTGCGCCTCGGTGTAGGAGTTGCTCCCCGCCGCGCCGGGCGCCAGCTTTTGGTTGTATTGCGCCACATTGCTCGGACAACGCTGCTGATTCGGAAAGGCCAGCTTGGCGTTCACCAGGTCCGCCACCCAGCCCACCTTGTCCACCGGCCCGTCGCGACCGTTCGACACTTCCGGGTCAAACGCCCCGCTGCAGACATAGCTGTTGTTATCCGCGGCATACGCCAGAAACCCGATGCCGAAGCTCCGCAGCCCCGCTCCGCACTGCACCTGCTTCGCCTGGTCGCGCGCCCCGCGCAGGCTCGGCAGCAAAATGGAAATCAGGACAGCGATGATCGCAACCACGACGAGCAGCTCGATCAGCGTGAAGCCGCGGACCGACCGGCGTTGCCTGAAGTTCACGATTCTCAAATCCTTTCCACACGCGGCGCTCACAAAAGCGCCCACCTACCAAAAGACCATGCGGACAGTCGCAACCAGCCGCATGGTCTGTTCGCACTCGCGCAGCGACGTTCGCGCGCGAAGCATGCGATAATGAGGACCGATTCTTCAGCGACGACGACGCGCCAGCGCCAGACCGCTGATCGAAAGCAGAGCCAGCGAGCTCGGCTCCGGCACATAAACGCCCGGATTGCCCACATCGCCAAAGCTCGAGAAAACCGAGCCGAACGAATCGCCCGAGGCCGACAGCACCCAACCAAAGACGTTGTTCGTCCCCAACACGCCCGGCGTGCCCGGGTTGCCGCTGAAGTTCTGCGTGCGAATCGAGCCCACAAAGGTCTGATCGCCGAACGTCAGACGGTCCACCAGCGTCGAGCCGGCGTCGAACAGGTTGATCTCGTCATTGCGCCCCAGATTGGTCGTGTTGCCGCCGATCACCTTCACCAGCGACGGAAGACCCCACGCCAGGCGAAAATCAGCTTCGACCGCCTCGGTCAGAATCACCGACTCGCCCGGCTCGACCGTGCCGAACGCGCTCAGATCCACAACGCCCGCCAGGCGGCTGTCGTCGTCATAGCTCCAGCCCACCAGGCTGATCGGGCTGGCCCCGACATTGGTGAACTCAATGAACTCGCCGTTGGACGCGCTATACGCCCACTCGGTGATCCGCATGTCCGCAAACGCCGCAGCGGTGAAGCTCATCGCCGCCAGAAAACAGAATCTCCGCATGCTCGATCCTCCTCCGAATCGAAATCCGGGCCTTCTATCGCGAAAAACGCTGAAAAATTGAGAGCGGCAATACTTGGGGGCGGATTCTTGTGCGGCTGTGCGAACGAATCGTGTGCAGATTGTTAAGAACGCGCTAAATCACCCCGCCCAACCAACCGCTTGCCACCGCATCGCTGCGCGCCCCACGAACTCCGCCCGAGCCCCGACGCGCCGCGCATCACACGCCACGCACATCGAACTCCGCACGCGCTCCAACCTGCGGCACGTGCGGGATCATGACCAACGAGAATGCGAGTATCGACGCCGACAACAAGCCGCGCCATCATCCCCGCCCGACATGCGACACCGCAGAAAAATCATGATATAACGATTCTGATGCGGCATCCGATCCCATCGAATGCCCGGGCCAAAAGGAGGCTTTGTTGCAGACCGCGCCTGTAAACGCCATCCCGAACGACGTCCTCGCCGCCGCCCACGGCATGCGCCCGCTGCGCGAGAGCGGCGACCGCCTCCACCGCGTCGGCGAAAACGGCGTGGTCGCCATCAACGCCACGGGCGACGGCCGCGTCGAGTTCATCGCCTGGACGACACACGTCCTGGCCTATGTCCACTCCGCCCTCGGCTACCCCGCCTATTACCCCGTCCGCCGCGTCGAGCTGAAAAAGCCGCTCGTCGCCGTGCTGATGGATCTCGACGGCACAACCGTCCGCAGCGAGGAATTCTGGGTCTGGATCATCGAGCGCACCGTCGCGAGCCTGCGCCGCGAGAGCGCCTTTCACTTCGAGCCGGCCGACCTGCCCTTCGTCTCGGGCCACAGCGTCTCCGAACATCTGCAATACGCAATTCGAAAATACTGCCCCGCCGCCACGCTCGAAGAAGCCCGCCGCTGGTACACCGAGCACACCCATCGCGAACTGGCCGAGATCGCCGCCGGTCGCGGCCGCGTCGAGGCCTTCACCCCCGCGCCCGGCGTCAAGCCATTCCTGCTCTCGCTCAAGCAGCGCGGCCTCAAGCTCGGCCTCGTCACCTCCGGCCTCTACGAAAAAGCCTGGCCCGCCATCGTCGCCGTCTTTCGCCAGCTCGATCTCGGCTCGCCCACCGACTTTTACGACGCCATCATCAGCGCCGGCTTCGCGCTCCGCCCCGGCTCCGTCGGCACGCTCGGCGAACTCTCGCCCAAACCGCACCCCTGGCTCTACGCCGAGACCGCTCGCGTCGGCCTCGGCCTGAAGCCCGAACAGAGCGACCACGTCCTCGCCGTCGAAGACAGCGGCGCCGGAGTCTGCGCCGCCCGCATCGCCGGCTTCCCGACCATCGGCATCGGCGGCGGAAACATCCTGCAAAGCGGCACGCGCGCCCTCTGCGCCGCGTACTGCGAGACCTTTGACGAAATCGCGGCGCTCATCGCCTGAGCCGCCGCTCAATCATCGGAAACCGAGTCGACCAAGCCCATGGCCAAACGCAAACAAAATCAACCCACCGGCAAGCCCGCTCGAAAACCCGCACCGAAGCGCCTCGCCGCCTCGCTGACGCAATGCCACTTCGTCTCCAACACCCACTGGGACCGCGAGTGGAAAGCATCCGCCCAGCGCAATCGCTATCGCCTCGTCCAGATGATGGACACCCTGCTCGAAATCCTCGAGCGCGAGCCGAAGTACAAATCGTTTCACCTCGACTCCCAGGTCGCCCCCCTGCTCGACTACCTCGAAATCCGCCCCGAGCGCGAAGCCGCCATCCGCAAGCTCGCCAAGGCCGGCCGCCTCATCCTCGGCCCCTGGCTCACCCTGCCCGACGAATTCTGCATCAGCGGCGAATCGCTCATCCGCAATCTGCTCTTCGGCCACGAAGTCGCCGCAAAGTTCGGCCCCGTCGCCAAGACCGGCTATTCGCCCTTCTCCTGGGGACAAATCTCGCAGATGCCGCAAATCTATCGCGGCTTCGGCATCGAGATGATCATGTTCTACCGCGGCGTAAACACGCTCGTCGCGCCGCGGGCAGAGTTCGTCTGGCGCGGCCCCGACGGCAGCCAGATCGTCGGCTCGCGTCTCGGCTACCGTCCGCGCTACAACGCCTGGTACGTCCTGCAGCGCCCGGCTTACTGGGGCCTGCCGCTCGACAAGCTCAACCATTTCGAGCGCCGCTGGGCCCAGGGCGCCGGCCCCTTCCGCATGATCGACGCCGCCAACGAAGACTGCGAATACACACTCGCCCACGCCCCCTATGCATACGACGCCAAGGTCATGCCCGCCGCCGCGGAGCAGGCCCTGCGCGAGCAAAACGGCGACTGGAGCACCCGCCACCGCCTCTGGTCCGCCGGCCACGATCAGTCGTACCCCGATGTGCGCGAAGTGCGGCTCGTCGCCGACAGCGCCAAAGCGCTCCGCGGCAAGGCCAACGTCTTCCACAGCACCATCGCCGACTTTCAGGCCGGCGTGTTGAAGTCGTGGAACCCCGCCTGGCCCGTCGTGAAGGGCGAAATGCGCCACACCTTCACAAAGGGCAGCACCAGCCCCCTGCTCGGCTGGATTCTCTCCGCCCGCACCTATCTCAAGCAGGACAACCACGCCACCGAACACCTGCTGACCACACTCGCCGAACCGCTCAGCGTCTTTGCCTCGCTGCTCGGCGCGCCCTACCCGCGCGCCTTCGTCCGCGAGGCCTATCGCCATCTGCTGCTCAACCACGCCCACGACTCCATCGGCGGCTGCGGCCGCGACGTCGTCGCCAACGACATGCTCTATCGCTCGCGCCAATCGCGCGAGATCGCCACCTGCATGATGGAGACCGCCCTGCGCGAGATCGCCGGCGCAGTCGACCTTCGCGACTGGCGGCCCGACGACATGGCCATCGTCGTCTACAACCCGCTGCCGAATCGACGCAGCGAAACCCTCTCGCTCGCCATCGACATCCCGCGCGAATGGTCCGCCGCCGCCTTCACCCTCGAAACCGACGACGGCGCCTCGATTCCTCTGCAGACCGACCGCGTCGAGCGCGGCTACAGCGAAGCCGTCGAAAACCCCAGCGACGTCGTCGGCTATCTCCTCGCCGATCGTCACCACATCCGCGCCGCCGTGCCCGACCTCCCCGGCTGCGGCTATCGCACGCTGCGCGTCCGCCGCGGCGGCGCGCCGATCGCCGCGAATGATTCGCTCCGCACCGGCCGCGGCTACACGATGCGCAACGAACATCTGGAAGTCACGATCAACGACAACGGCACCGTCCGCATCGTCGACCTGGCCAACGGTGCCGTCTACGACCGCCTCGCCTACCTCGCCGACAGCGCCGCCGGCGGCAACCCATGGCAGCATCAGCCGCCCGAAAACGACATCCAATTCACAACCATGGATCTGCCGCGCCCGGCCGAAATCCGCGTCCTTCGCGAAGGTCCGCTCGAATGCACGTTCGAAGTCGCCTTCGACTGGCTGCTGCCCAGCGGCCTCAGCGAAGACGGCAAATCGCGCCGCCGCTCGCAAACCGCGATGCCCGTCCGCACGCGCATCACGCTTCGCCGCGGCCAGCCCTGGCTCGAGCTCGAAACCACGATCGAAAACACGATTCGCGATCATTACCTACGCGTCTGCTTCCCCACCGGCCTGCGCGGCGCGACTCACGCCGATGCCCAGACCCCGCTCGACGTCGTCCGCCGCCCCATCGCCCCGCCCGACCCGGCCCAGTTCGACGAGCCATGGCAGGCCGAGCAGCCGATGCAGGGCTTCGTGGACATCAGCGACCAGGGCCGCGGCCTCGCCGTCTTCGGCGAAGGGCTACGGGCCTACACCTCCAAAGACGACCCGCAGCGCACCATCGAACTCACGCTCATCCGCGCCTACGAGATGAAATTCTTCATCCCCGAGCGCGCCGATCGCCCGCACCTCTCCGCCGATTCGCAAATGCCCGGCCGCCACACCTTCCGCTACGCCGTGATGCCGCACATCGGCGATTGGCAGACGGGCGGCGTCTGGCAGGCCGCCGCTCGATTCCTCACGCCCCCGCTCGCCGCGCAAATCGGCCCGACCGCGCACGGCACACAGCCGCGCACGCGCTCCTTCCTCGAGCTCGAACCCGACATGCTGCACATCTCCGCCATCAAGCAGAGCGAAGACGGCAAGGGCTGGATCGTCCGCCTGCTCAACCCGAGCGACGCTCCGCTGCAAGGCCGCATCCGCCTCAACGCCGGCCGCGCCCCAGCGAAAACGCAGGATTCACTCATGAAGCGCGTCGAAAACGAATACGCCCTGCCCGCCGCACCCGGGCCAAAGTGGAAGACGGTTCGCCTCGTCTCCCTCGCCGAAGCGCCGGGCAAATCGCTGACGTTGGACCGCGAAGGCTGGGCCAAAATCGAAGCCGGCGCGAAGCAGATTTTGACGATCGAGTTTCGCTCGTAGCGCGGAGCGCCCTTGCACCCCATCGACATCTCCATCCTCGCCGCCTACTTCCTCGCCGTCTTCGCCATCGCCTTCGCCGTCCGCCGCGGCGCCGCCCGCGATATCGACAGCTACTTCCTCGGCGACCGCTCCATGCGCTGGTGGCTCCTCGGCGCCTCCGGAATGGCCTCCAACGTCGACATGGCCGGCACCATGGTCATCGCCGCCCTGCTCTTCACCTTCGGCTTCAGCGGCTTCTTCGTCGAGATGCGCGGCGGAATCGTCCTCATCATGGCCTTCTTCCTCGCCTTCACCGGCAAGTGGACCCGCCGCTCCGGCAAGATGACCATCGCCGAGTGGATGGAGTTCCGCTTCGGCCCCGGTCCGCAAGGTCAGGCCCCGCGCCTGCTCGCCGCCATCTTCAACATCCTCTTCTTCACCTGGTGCATCGCCTACTTCGCGGTCGGCTCGCGAAAGTTTCTTGAGTCATTCCTGCCCTGGGACGCCCAGCTCTGCTCCGCCGCCCTGATCGTCATCGTCATGATCTACACCGCCTTCGCCGGCCTCAAAGGCGTCGTCTGGACCGATGTCTTCCAAGGCCTCCTCGTCCTCATTCTCGCCGTCGTCATCTCGTGGAAAGCCTTCTTCGCCACCGCCGATCACGCCGCCCTCCGCGCCCTCACCGGCGACGCCTGGATGAGCCTCACACCCGCCTGGCAGATCGACCCCATGCCCGGCTACGAAGGCCTGCGCTATCTCGGCCTCGCCATCGCGCTTTACAGCATCAAGACGCTTATCGACGGCTTCTCCGGCGCCGGCGGTTACATGGCCCAGCGCTACTTCGCCGCCGCCAGCGACAAAGAATGCGCCCTCGCCAGCCTCTGGTGGATCGTGCTCATGGCCGCCCGCTGGCCGCTCATGATGGGCATCGCCGTGCTCGGCTTCACGCTAAAAGACCGCGTCGCCGACCCCGAAATGGTCCTCCCCGTCGTCATCCGCGACCTCTTCCCCGTCGGCATGCGCGGCCTGCTGATCGTCGGCCTGCTCGCCGCGGCAATGTCAACGTACAGCTCCATCATGAACGCCGGCGCAAGCTACTTCGTCAAGGACATCTATCAGGCCTTCATCCGCCGCGAAGCAGGCGACCGCGAATTGGTCATCGCCAGCTACTCCTCCACCATCGTGCTCGCCATCATCGGCCTCATGCTCGCCAACGCCACTGAGTCGATCAACGAAGTCTGGAGCTGGCTCAATATCGGCCTCGGCTCGGGACTCATTCTGCCCAACATGCTCCGCTGGTACTGGTGGCGGCTCAACGGCTGGGGCTACGCCGCCGGCGCCGCCGCGGGAATGGTCATCGCCCTCACGCAGCAATCGCTCAAAGCCCTCGGACTGTTGAGCGGCTTCCACGAGCAATGGATCGAAGTCGCCACCTTCGCCGCCATCATCGGCGGCTCACTCGCGGCGATGATCCTCGTCTCGTTGCTCACACCGCGCACGCCGCCCCAAGTCTTGCATGACTTCTACCGCAAGACCCGCCCCGCCGGTTTCTGGAGCCCAATCCGCGCCACGCTGCCGCCCCCGGAGCAGCAATCGATTCTCGCCGAAAACCGCTCCGACTTCGTCGCGCTGCTGATCGCCGTCCCCTGGCAACTCGTCCTCTTCCTGCTCCCCATGGCGATCATCGTCAAGCACTGGACCTACGCGGGCTGGCTCGCCCTCGCGCTCCTCATCCTCAGCGCGCTGCTCTACCAACTCTGGCTGCGACCGATTCTGCGCCGCGCTTGATTCACCCCATCACGCGCTCCGAGCCGCCAAGCGCAACCATTTTGCATCGATGGGGCGGATGCTACGACCCAACAATTCTCGTTCCCCTTCGGAACACCCCACCCTATAGTGGGTTCCGCATGATTCGTCACGCTCTACTACTCGCGGCCTTGCTCTGCCTCCCCGGTTGCTCACTTCTCGAGCGCTTTCGCATTACCCCCGCGGAGCCCACAAAGCCCGCCGCCCTGCGCCTCCAAATCGCCAGCGAAACCCCGGTCGACGGCTGGACCGAAACCCGCGACGAGGAGGATCGCACGATCTACGTCTCGCCCGAAGTCATCCTGACCGAGATCGACATTAGCGACTCCGCCTCCATCCACAGCGAGACCACCCACGGCGTCCAGCTCGCCTTCGTCGGCATGGGCGCCGATCGATTGGGGCGGATCAGCGCGGCGAACATCGGCAAGCGCATGGCGATCTTCGTCGACGACAAAGTCGTCGCGTCGCCCCGCATTCGAACCAGCGTGCGCGATCGCGCGGTGATCACCGGCGATTTCACCCGCGAACAGGCCCAGACCCTCGCCAAGCGACTCCAGCCCTCCTAAAACCAGTCGCCGCCTGGTTCTACGGGCCGGCCAGGCAGCGCGTCGATAAGAGGGGAATGCCTCGCCGATTCGAATTCCGGCTCT
>JALHOX010000011.1:21958-27499 GCA_022842805.1 Phycisphaerae bacterium
CATTGCTGCGCGTCCGCGAGATGCGCGAGCGCGAGGCCCAGCGCCGCGTCGGAGCGGTGATGGCCGAGCTCGCCCGACTCGACCAGGTGGACGAGGCGACCCGCGCGGAAATCGCGCGGCAGCAGCGCACGCTCACCGGCGTCAGCCCCGACGGCTCGACCGCCCCAACGACCATCGACGCCGCGCACCTTTCGCGCGTTCGCGCGTTCATCGGGCATCTTCAGCGCGAGCTGATCAGCAGCGCGGCGGTGCGAGCCGAGTGGAACCAGCGGCTCGATGCCCTGCGGACTGAGCTTCAACACGCGCGACAACAAGTAAAAGTGCTCGAAAAGCTCCGCGAGCGACGCCTCGAAGAGCATCACGTCGCCGTCAATCGCTATGAACAGGCCCTCACCGACGAAGCGGCGCGCCGCTTGCCGGGCGAGTCTGACGACATCGAACTCGAAGCCGCGCGAGACGAATGAGCAAGCTCTACCACATGTTGGCCACCGTCGCGATCGCGCAGCTTCTGGCGCTCGGTGGCGTCCTCGGCTATCTGGGCGCCACCGGCGGCCTGAGCGCCGGCAGCATCGAGCAGATCGTGCGGATTTTGCGCGGCGAAGAGTTCGTCTCGGCCGCCGCCGCGAGCCAGCCCGCGTCGAGTCAGGCCGCCAGCCAGGCCAGCAGCCAGCCGGTGATGGCGGCGGCGGTCGACGATAACGAAGTGACCACAGCGGCGGAGCGGGTGGCGGCGCGAGCGCGTGAGTCGCGGCTGGCCGGCCTCCGGGTCCAGCGAGCGCTGCAGGAGCTCGCCGCGCGAGAGGAATTGCTGCGACACGCGCAGCAGTCGCTGATCGAAGATCAGGAAGCCTTTGAGGCCGAGCGCACGCGCTGGAACGACCAGCGCTCAAAGCTGGCCCAACAGGCCCAGGACGAGGGCTTCAAGAGCGAGTTGCGCAGCGTCACAGATATGTCGCCGCAACTCGCCAAGGAGCACCTCATCCGCACCTGGAAAAAATCGGAAGTCGATGCGGTGCGGCTGCTAAACGCCCTGCCCCCCACGAAAAAGAAAAAAATCCTGGAGCAGTTCAAAGGCCAGGAAGAGTTCGATCTGATGCACCGAATGTTGGAGCAGGTGCGTCTTCAGGAACCGGAGGCCCGAGCGGCCAAGGCAGGGATGCCGGCCGCCGAAAAGAAGCCGTGACGGCATCCCATGCAAATTCCATTTTCCGCCGCACCGACCTTCGTCGGCGCCACCGCGCCTGCGCGGGCTGAAGCCCTCGCCTCGCCAAACAGCGGCGCAACACCCCGCGACGCCCGCACCCTGCGCCTGCTCGAGAACATGCTCGACGGCATGGCGGCGCTCTATTGGTCCCCCACGTTCACGCCCGACGCGGCGAAATCGTCCGTCGGCGAAGCGCGCGACGCGGGATCACGGTCGAGTCGCTCGCAGGCCCGCGAGCAAACCGCCGCAGACCGAACCGCCGCCGCGCAGCGTGTGGCGGACGGCAAACAGGCCGCACAGCCCTTTCATGAGCTGATCGCCGAAGCCCGCCGGGCCCACGCCGCGAAAGCCGAACCAACACCCGACGCACACGCCGCCCCCGCAGAAGGCGATGCCACCCCCGCCAAACCACTCGCCGCGAACGCCGCGCAATCCACGCCGGCCGCCGCGGCTTCGTCGCCCGCCGACGCTCTGCGCACCGAAGACGCAGCGACAAAGCAATCTCCCGCTGCGAGCGCCACCGCCGGCGACGACGCCGCGAAGCCCCCCTCACAGGACACCTCCAGCAGCCAGCGCCCCGCCGCTCCGCCGGCATTCGGCCCCGGCCTGCCGATTCCGCCGGCGCAGCGCAATAGCACCCTCGCCGCGCCTCCCACAAACAATCAACAGGCGGCAGCACCGGTCGCCAGCGTCGCACCAGCCGCGAATGCAACCGGACCGAGCCCGACTGCCGACAGCGCGAATGCGACGATCGGCGCATCCGCCGCCACCAAGCGCGCCGCCGAAGAGGAAAGCCCCGCATCGAAGCAGCTCGGCCAATCCGATGCAAAGCCCCCGGCCGACGCAGGCGAAAACGACGCCAGCGAGTTGCGCGTCGAGAAGCTCTTGCGCCTCCTGCAGGGCCAGCTCGCGCGCCGCGAAGGACGGGCGATGGTCCGCCTCGATCCGCCGGAGCTCGGCGTCATGCAGGTCGAATTGCGGATGGAGCGCGGCGAAATCGGCGTCGTGTTCGAAGCCGAGTCCGCTGTGGCACGCGACTTGCTCTCCACGCAACTGGACGAACTACGGCAGGGTCTCGAGGAGGCCGGCCTGCGCGTGCATCGGCTGGAAACGCGGCTCAAGGACGAGCCGATCCACCAGCCGCCCACGGGTCAAGCGACGCTCAGGGAGGAGCGGTCGAGCCCGCGGGAAGATGCGGATTCGCATCGACAGGGAAGTCGGCACGCGACGGGCCTATCGGCGACGTCAGCGCCCGGGCAGGAGGCCGCGGGCGCTTCGGAGCCGCGCGTCGTCGCGCCGCGCCGCGTGTTGAGCGGCGCGAGCGACGCGCTCGATCTGATCGCGTAGAGGGTTCGAGCAAACGTCTGAACAAGGAGCCGCCCCCATGATCGATACAGCCGCCGGCGTCGGAATCGCCCCCAGCGCCAGCGCCCCACGGCGCGACGTCAAAAGCCTGCAGAGCGAAGACTTCTTCAAGCTGCTCATCACTGAGCTGCAACAGCAGGACCCGCTCGAACCCAGCAAAACCGAGGACATGATCGGCCAGGTCTCGCGCATCCGATCCATCGAGCAAGGCGAATCGCTCAATCGCGAGCTCGGCAAGCTCGCCGCCGCCCAACAGGCCTCCGGCGCGGGAACACTGCTCGGAAAATACGTCAAAGCGGAGGCAACCGACGACGCCGGAATCGTCAGCACCACCACCGGCGTCGTCACCGGCGTGCGCTTCGCCGACGACGGCACCACCCTGCTCGACCTCGACAGCGGACAGACCGTCCGGCTCCAGGACGTAAAGCAGGTCACCTCGTCCGAATCCGCCGGCGGCACCGGCGCCGCCGCCGCCGACGCACCGGGCGGACCGACCGCCTCGCCCAAGAACGGCGGAGCCAACAAGCCGTTCTGGCTGTTCTAGCGCGGCGAGAGATATCAAACGATGAGCCGCAGGCTTCAGCCTGCGCGGTCGTTCAGCGCCGATCGCGGTCCGATGCAACGGAAGGTCTCGCGGTGCTTTTCCCTCAGACTCTCTTTCATCCCGGCGGCGCGATCGCGACTCCCTCGCGCATCGGGCGTAGTCGAGTCATGCGCGTCCGCGCAGGCTTCAGCCTGCGGCTCTTTCAGATATAGAGGTTTACGATGGGTCTCACCAACGCGATGTACAGCGGCCTGAGCGGGATGGAGGTCAACCAATTCCGCATCGGCACCATCGGTAACAACGTCGCCAACGTCAACACAACCGCCTTCAAGGGCAGCCGAACCCTCTTCCAGACCCAGTTCTATCACACCCTCTCCGGCGGCACCGGCCCATCAGCAGCCAGCGGCGGCACCAACCCGATGCAGATCGGCCTCGGCGCCCAGGTCGGCACCACGCAGCGCGTCCACACCAACGGCACGCTCGAAGCCACCGGCGTCCCCAGCGATCTCGCCATTCAGGGCGCGGGCTTCTTCGTCCTGCGCCGCGGAGCAAGCGAGCAGGTCTACACCCGCGACGGCTCCTTCACCGTCGATGCCAACAACCGCCTCGTCTCCCAGGACGGCTACCCCGTCCGCGGCTTCGGCGTCGACCCAGCCTTCAACCTCACCCCCGGCGTCCTCAGCGACATCGTCATCCCGCTCGGCAGCGTCACGATCGCCAACGCCACCTCGCAAGTCGCCCTCGATGGCGACCTTAGCGCCGCAAGCGCTCTCGCCACCCAGGGTTCAATCACCGCGTCTCAGGCCCTCGTCGATGGCGGCGCCAATCCCGTCAGCGGCGCCACGCTCCTCACCGACGTCCGATCCGCAAGCGCCGCCGCCACCCCGATGTTCGTCAAGGGCCACATCATCACCATCAGCGGCGTCGAAAAAGGCGATCGCGAATTGCCCCCGATGCAGTTCGAAGTCGGCGAAACCGGCGAAACCATGCAGGATTTCGCCGACTGGCTCGAAGGCGCGCTTGGCATTCAGGAAGGCGTCGGCGTCGCCAACGCCGGAGTCGCGATCGAGGGCGGCGCAATCGTCATCCGCGGAAATCCGGGCGAGGTCGCCAACATCGAGTTCGAGGTCGACGACGTCCGCTCCAGCAACGCCGCCGTGCCCCTGCCGTTCCAATTCGCCCAAGCGCAAAACGCCACCGGCGGCGGCATCGACACCAGCTTCACCGCCTACGACTCGCTCGGCGCGCCCGTCTCGGTCGACGTCAGCTTCACGCTCGAATCCACCCCCAACACCGGTCCGGTCTGGCGCTTCTACATCGAGAGCCCCGACTCCACCGGCGCCACCCGCGCCATCGGCACCGGCACCGTGCAGTTCGACACCAACGGCAATTTCGTCAGCATCAGCAACGACCAGTTCACCATCCCGCGCGACGCCAGCGGCGCCTCGACACCGGTCAGCTTCACCCTCGACCTCTCCCAGCTTCACGGCCTCTCCACCCAGGCCTCCAACGTCATCCTCTTCGAGCAAAACGGCTTCCCGCCCGGCACAATGACCAACTACGGCGTCGGCGCCGACGGCATCGTCTCGGGCATCTTCGACAACGGCCAGGTCCGCACGCTCGGGCAGGTCGCGCTGGCCACATTCGCCAACGACACCGGTCTCATCAGCGAGGAAAACAACATCTTCGCCATCGGCCCCGCCTCGGGCGCGCCGGCCATCGTCGCCCCCAACACCTTCCGCGGCGGCGCCATCGCCTCGGGCATGCTCGAAGCCTCCAACGTCGACCTCTCACGCGAATTCATCGGCCTCATCACCTCCAGCACGGGCTTCCAAGCCTCAAGCCGCGTCATCAGCACATCGAGCGATCTGTTGAATGGGCTCATGGCGCTGCTGCAGTAAATAGCGAATAGCGAATTTCGAATAGCGAATGAAAAGGCGCGGGAGCTCCAGTAGCGGCCGGCGGCTCGCCAGCCGACGAGGCCGTTCGCCGAGCTAGAGGGGGCGCTGAGGGCGAGGCGCAGTGTTACTTGACGCGCGCGGGCTTCAGCCCGCGCGCGGGGTAAGATGCGGACCGTGGGCACATCGAACCGAGTTCGCCGCATCATCCGCTACAGCGCCGTACGGGGGCTGCTGTTCACATTGTTCTTCACGGTCTTCGGCTCACTCTTCGATATGTGTTTTCGCGACACCATAGTAGTCTGGGGGGGGCGGATTCAGTATCACAACGACCCGCAGCGCGACTTGGACTATGCCCACGTCTACACGGGGATCGCTTCCGAAAAATGGGAGATCATCAAACGCGTTGACAGATTCTATGGCACTCATCGCGAGAACGCGGCCGTCGATTCGCCACCACCGCGCGACATGCCGAGCATTATCCCCACCCTCCTCGTACCGCCGGCGGGTGGGCCGACGCCGACGCGCTG
>JALHOX010000012.1:0-26675 GCA_022842805.1 Phycisphaerae bacterium
GCGCGTCGCCGATGGCCGGCGTACTCCCACTTGCTAGAACTGCCTTCCAAATACAGTTAGCTTTGGCGCTGACTTCAGCCTGCTCTCGACAAACCCTTTGTTACGGATGAAAATCGTGTTTACTGAATTCACATCCTTGCCGTTCAGATCGGAGAGTGACCGACTCAGCGGATCATATGCATACATACCAAATCCAAGCTTAAGCATTGAGTCAATAATTACCGACTCGTCGAAACCATACCGAGCACCACTCCCGTTCAGTTCCATGATCACGGCATGTAGCGCTTGGTTCTTGAGCGTATCCCGCGCACCGTTCAGGACTGGGGTCTCAAAACCCTCCACGTCAATCTTCATCAGCGACGGAACTTCGTTTTCCAACGCGGCGTCCAATGTAGTCACGTCGACCATTATCTTGTTTTCACATTTCTCACCGGAAGCGATCGCATGATTCGTCGTGTCGCCGTCGCTCGTAAACGCAATTGCACCCTTCTCGGCGCCCACACCCTTATTTATGCATCTGACTTTCTCGTCCAAGTGGTTTAGACGCATGTTTTCGACAAGCCTGCGATAGGTGCCCGGGACGGGCTCAAACGCAACGCCTCTTGCCCCGATTGCAGCGGCGGCGAGAATAGTGAAGGAGCCAACGTTGGCGCCAATATCAACAAACAAGTCCTCGGGCCGCAGGAAATGTAGCAAGAAGCCCATTTCCGCGAACTCATGGAGCCCCGTGTAGATATTCCCCGTTAGTCCTGCCTCACCGGGCTTGACCAGAAATCTGGCACCGTTGACCCAGTCAAACACGACAGCCCCGGGGACCAGCCGGCTTCCGATTTGCCACTTTGCAAATCGCATCATCGCGCTCAGCTTGCGACTGCGGTTGAGCGGGTGGCGTGTAATGAATTTTAACGTATGAATAAGCGACATGATGATGTCCTGAAACTCTAACGTCGATTGACGTTGTTTAACGCGGTCGCACGTCTCGCCGGCGGCCGTTGCGAGCGGCCTATTCTCTCTAGATGCGGGTAATGAGAGCCTCTACGGCTCTGACCTACCCGACTTCGCGAGTGTATCGGATTCGCTCCGCACGCGAGATTGAAGCGAAATCAGCTACTTCAGCTCTGCGGGGATCGGGCCTTCAAGACGCGCCGTAAGAAACCAGTCCCGACGCAGCGTCGTATAACCCGCATGACATTCGTCAGCCTGCGACAGTCCGACACGCCCTACCGCGTCGAAAGCAGCTCGATATCCAGCCGAACCGCCGTGTTCCGTGGCACCGCTTTGCCGGGAAACGAGGCCCGCCCCTGCATCTCCGGCGGCACAAGCGCGATGCGCCGTCCGCCCGGCTGCATGGTCATGACCGCGGCCTCCAATCCCTCCATCACTTCGAACATGCCGATCGTGAACGACACCGGCTCGCCGTCCCAGCGCGAATCCTTGAGCACGCGCCCATCTGCGAGCCGCGCATGCAGGTGCAGCTTCACCATGTATCGCATCGCCGGCACCGGCCCGTCGCCGACCTTTACGTCGAACACGCGCAGGCCGCCGTCGAGCGCCTGCCAGGCCGGCTCGGGGCAGCACGGATGCGCGGGAAGCGAATCATGCAACCCGGCGCTCCAACGCAGCGCGCCCTTCAGATGCTCGGCGAAATACTCGTCTTCCGCCGCCTCGCCCCCGGCGGCGATCCCCGAGCAGAGGACGGCGCCCTTGCCGACCCGTGCGGCCCACACGGCGGCCCTGCTGGCCGCGTCGGCGTTGGCGAGCGAGAGCGACGACAGGTCGACGTTGGCGACGTCGGGCCGCATCAGAATCTGCACCGTCGCGCTCGATTCGCCCGGCCCCAGCGCGACCAGGCTGCCATCGAGCATCCACGGCGAATTCATCGCCCGCGCCGCGGCATGAAAACGGTCCTCAACCTTTAGCGCGAGCAGCGTCGCGCCCAAATCGTCGAGCGGCGTTTTCTTTCGATTGGGATCGGCGTTCGCAGGCTTGGGGGCATCGATCGGTTTCGCCGCCAGCGCCTCACGCAGCTCGGGCAAATCGGCCATCGCACGCCAGCCGCGATCGGCGATCAGCAGACCCGTACCGTTGCGAATGGCCGCCAAGAGCGGCGCCTGCAACTCGCGTAGCGACGCCCCGGCGGCGGCGTCAGGCGGTGCGGCCAGCAACACAATCGCCGCAAAGCACGGCAGTTGAGCGGCGATCTCCGTCATGCTCCCGCCGACGAGCGGAATCTCAACGGCGCGCAACTGGTCGTTGCCCTCAAAAATCTTCGCGACATCGATCCCGCGCGAATCCGTTCCGCCGGCGACCTTGCCGTCGCCAGCAGCGCCAGAAAAGGAGATCACGCCGACGGTCAGCGGCTGTATCTCGAAGGGAGGGCCGAAGATCGCCGGCGGCTCGATGCCGCCGCTCTCGCTCGGCAACTCGGGAATCTCGCCCGGCGCCGCGGCGCCGGCCAACACACACAGCCCGGCCCCCATCGCGCCGCACCAACCGATCGCATTTCGCAAAACCCGCATCCCTCCTCGCCTCATCGCCTGCGCACCGCGCGATCCAGCTCGCGTTTAATGTCGCGCTCCTTGATAGACTCGCGCTTGTCGCTCACGTTTTTGCCCTTCGCCAGCGCGATCCGCACTTTGATGAAGCCGCGCTCGTTGCTGTAAATCTCCAGCGGCACCAGCGTAAAGCCGCGCTGCGTCACCTTGGTGATCCATTTGCGAATCTCCCGGCGATGCATCAACAGCTTGCGCTCGGTCTTCGGGACATGCTGGGCGTAGCCGGCGTGGCCATACGGCTGAATGTCGCAGTCGCGCAAAAACAGCTCATCGTTGCGAATCGTGGCATAAGCCTCGTCCAGCGACGCCCGTCCGCCGCGAAGGCTTTTCACTTCGCTACCAGTTAACACGATGCCCGCCTCGACGGATTCCAATATCTCATATTGGAAGCTCGCCTTGCGATTTACGATGCGAACTGTCGAGAGGGCTTTGGCCATGGTACGATAATATGTGTCAGGAACTCCCGCACCGCGGTCGACGCGGCCGGGAAACTGCCGCAACCGGCGGTTGCAGGTGCGGTATACTATCCCGAAGACGCGGCAAACACTGCGGCTTCGTGAGCGACAAATATATGACGCGCTCGGAAATCAGCGACGCGATACGGCGCATTCGCAAGGGCGACGGCGGCCACTATCGCGTTATCGTGGACGAATACAAGGATCGCCTCTACGCGTTCCTCTGGCGGATCGTGCGCAATCACCACGAGGCCGAGGATCTGACGCAGGCGACATTTGTCCGGGCCTTTGAGTCGCTCGATCGCTACTCGGATCGCTACTCGTTCAGCACCTGGCTCTTCACGATCGGATATCGGCTGACGCTGAACCGTCTGCGGAAGAAGCGCGCGCTGAACACGGAAGTGGATTGGGATCGCGTCGGCGCGGAAGCGACCGACACGAGCGAAACGGTCGCCAGCAGCGAATTGGCCCGCGACCTGAAAAAACGAATTTGGTCCGCGGTGGATCAGCTCAGCGACGAGCAACGCGAATCGCTGATCCTGTTCTACCAGGAAAATCAGAGTTGCAAGGAAATCGGCGAAATCCTGGGAATCCCCGCGGTGACGGTCAAGAGTCACCTGCACCGCGCCCGCGAGAAGCTCCGAGATTTGCTCGGATCGGTCGCGGAAGAGTGGACGACGATCCCGTTCCCGCTGAACGCCGAGAGCGCCTGACAGGCCCGCGCCTTGCAGCGACAACGAATTTCGGCGAGCCGGACGACGCGCCGCATCCGATCGGCGTACGCGACGCAATCTGCGTCCGTCGGCGCGACTACAATCGACTCGCTCATGTGACCGCGGCCTTGCGCCGCAAGGATCTGAGTGCCATGAATTGCGCGCAGTTCGACAAACTGATCGACGCGCACCTCGACGGCCGGCTTTCCGGCACGCTGCGGCTTGAGTTCGACGCCCATCGCGTGAACTGCGCCGCGTGCGAGCATTCCGTGGCTCTGATGGAGGCCGTCGCCTCATACGTCGCGCAGCCCGATCCGCGGGCGCCGCAACCCCCGATCGACCTCACCGACTCGATCATGGCGACCATCGCCACGCGCAAGAAAACGCCCAAGCCGATCGACCCCTATCACGGAACAAAGGTCGCGCTCACGCTGGGCGGAATGTTCCAGGCGGCGGCGGTGCTCGCCCTCGTGCTGATGCCCGCCGGCTCCAATCGCATTCCGATCTCCACCCCGCCGGAAAAGATCGAACTCGCTTCGGTCACTCCCGATGCGCTCACACGCTATATCTACGAATCGGTCGCGGCCCGAATGGTCGATCAGGGCGGCCCGGCCGAACAAGTCGCCCAGATGCGACAGCTCGCGCTCAACTTCAACCCCGACGCGCAGCGACCATTCTTCGAGCCGATCGGGCTGCTGCAAGCCTTCCTGCCCACCGCCGACAACACGGCGACGCAGCTCGACGATGAAAACCAATTCACGTTCTAGAAACCCCCGCGCGACCATTCCGGCGGCCTCCGACTCTCTCGGGTTCCGCGGCCGGCTCGCCGGAGGCTCACTGCTGCTCGCATGGGTCGCTCTGCTGCTGTTGCCCGCGGCCCGCGGCGCCGCGCCCGAAAAAGACTCGCTCGCGTTCGTCGCCCCCGGCAACATCGGCCTTTTCGTCGAAGTGCGCGATTCCGAAGACCTGCTCCTCGCCCTGAGCCAGCCCGAAATGTGGCGCTTGCTCGCCGACCTCGCCGGCCAACCGGCCGAACTGGCCGATACCGGCGAGTGGACCGCGCGAATCGAAAAAACCATCGCGATGACGCCGCCCCAGGCGATTCGCAAGCTCTTTTCCGACCGCGTCGCCTTCGTCGGCGAAGGACCGGGCCGCTCGCAGGATGCGGCGGTGCTCTGTCGCCCGCGCGAGGCGCTGCCGCAACTGGTCGAGCTGTGGCAGGCCAAACCGGTCGAGTTCTCCGGCAAATCCAAGCTCTATTCGCTCTACGCCAATCTCGGCCTCGCCGCCGTCGGCGACGTGATCTGCTTCGGCGATCCGCGCCCGACCGAGGGCACCTTTCAGCAGGTGCTGACCTGCTTCGAGCGCGACGGCGCCGGCAGTCTCGCGGCCGACGCCGAGTTTCTCGAATGTCTGCGCGAAGTGCCGCCCAATCCGCACGCGGTGCTCTTCGCCCGCTTTCACCCGCAGCACGGCTTGCTCGCCGGTCCGCCGGGCGGAGCGAGCGCGAGCGCACCGACGAGCATGCCGAGCAGTGCCCCGCTGGAGAGCGCCGCCAGCGCTCCCAGCAGCGCCCCGGCCGAGGCCGGCGTCGCCCAGAGCCTGCCGAGCCTGTGGGCCGATCGCGCCACGCTGCTGCTGGCGATGCACCGCGACGGCCGACGTCTGGCCTTCACGATCGTCAGCGACGAGCGGGCGACGCGCGCGATCACCGGCGACGGCGCCGGCTCCTTGCGAAACACGATCCCGCGCGAGTCGCTTCTCTCGCTCTCGGGCCGGGTCGACGTCGCCCAAGCCACACAAAATTTGCAGGGCCTGCCCGCCGCCCGATCGGCGATTCAGTTCCTCGACCGGGCCGCGGGCTTTCGCGACGCGGTCGACGCTCTCGACGGTCGCTTCGCGATCGCGCTGGGCGAAATCGCGCCGCCGACCACGCGCGAGACGGCCCCCACCATCCCCGCCATCGCGATCACGCTCGGACTAAAAAAACCGATCGACGCCGCTCAGGCCGCGACTTGGCTGGCCGGCCTGGTGTCGGCCTACAACCTGGTGGCGCTGAGCGCCGGCCGCGCGCCGCTGCAATCGAGCGACCTGCCGCGCGACGACGCGCGTCGTATCACCGTCGTCCCTCTCGACGAGTTGCTCCCGCCGGGCATCCTGCGCGAACACCTCGCCGAGCTTGAGCTGGCCTTCGCCCTCGACGACGACCACCTCGTCTTCGCCTCGCATCGCGACTGGCTCGAACGCGTCTTGCGCGCCGCCACAGACGAACCGCCCGGCGACGTCGCCGCCGCAGCCCTGGCAAACGCCGGCGCGGCCACGAGCGAAACCGAAGCAGAAACGCCCGCGGCCGGCGCGACGCCGCCCGCGCCATCGGCCATTCGCGAGATTCGCGGCGGCGGCTTTCGAGCTGAGGCCAATGTCGAGCGGCTGGCGCACGGCGCGGCGCGCTGGCTCGAATATCTCAAGACCGTCGCGCCGGAGTGCCTGGAAGAATCCTGGTGGCGCGAGCGTCAGCCGCTCGCGGGGCCGCCCCGGCTGGGAATCACCGTGACCCAGACGCCCGATACGCGCCGCCTCCGGGTCGACCGTGTCGAGCCCGATTCGCCCGCGTTCGGAGTCTTGCAGCCCGGCGACCAGATCTTCGCGGCGGAGCGGCGCGAGTTCGCCTCGTCGCAGCCGGCCCACGAGTTTCGCGAAGCGATCATGGCCCGCCCGCACGCCACATGGATCGATCTGTCGATCGAGCGCGATCGCGAAGTCCGCCTGCAGCGCCGGCTGCGCATTCCGTTCGTCAACCCGATCGACTGGCTCACCCGCCTCGCGGCCCTCGGGCAACTGACGCGCTCGATCGAATATGCCGAGGACCGCTCGTCGCCGCGACGGCGCGGGACGCTCGTCGTCGAGCTGCAAGGATCGGCCCTCGGCGGGCAATAACATCGGTTCCCGCCCGATCGATCGGGGCGCTTGCCCGCTTTCCCGCCCGCGGCGACAATTCGGAAAAGAACTCATCATTCAGACCGGAGCCGCGTCCCATGAACCATGCCGACGTTGAAGCGTTTATGAACTCTGTTCGCGAGCGCGACGCGAAAGAGCCGGAGTTTCTGCAGGCCGTTCACGAAGTAATCGAGTCGGTCGCGCCCTGCATCGAGCGCCATCCCGAATTTCGCAAGGCCCGCATCCTCGAGCGCATCGTCGAGCCCGAGCGCGTCGTCATGTTCCGCGTCCCCTGGATGGACGACCGCGGCGAGGTGCAGGTCAACCGCGGCATGCGCGTGCAGTTCAACAGCGCCCTGGGCCCCTACAAAGGCGGCCTGCGCTTCCACGCCTCGGTCACCCTCAGCGTCATCAAATTCCTCGGCTTCGAACAGACCTTCAAAAACGCCCTCACCACCCTGCCCATGGGCGGCGGCAAGGGCGGATCCGACTTCAACCCCAAGGGCAAGAGCGACGGCGAAGTCATGCGCTTCTGCCAGAGCTTCATGACCGAGCTCTTCCGCCATGTCGGCCCCGACACCGACGTCCCCGCCGGCGATATCGGCGTGGGCGGCCGCGAGGTCGGCTTCATGTTCGGCCAGTACAAGCGGCTCGTGAACCGCTTCGAAGGCTGGATCACCGGCAAGGGTCTGAATTGGGGCGGCAGCCGCATTCGCACCGAAGCGGCCGGCTACGGCACGATCTACTTCGGGGCCGAGATGCTCGCCACGCGCAATCAGACCTTCGAGGGCAAGACCGTCTGCTGCTCGGGCTACGGCAACCTCGGCACCTACGCGATCGAGAAGCTCAACGAGCTGGGCGCGAAGGTCGTCACCATCGCCGATGAAGAGGGCTACGCCTACGACCCCGAGGGCATCAAGGGCGAAAAGTTCAACTACGTCCGCGATCTCTGGAGCGTCTATCGCCAGTCGCCCAAGGAATACGCCGACAAGTTCAAGGTGCAGTGGCGTCCGGGCCGTCCATGGGAAGTGCCCTGCGACGTGGCCGTGCCTACCGGCGCAGAAAACGAGATTCGCCTCGAAGACGCCAAGAAGCTCGTGGCCAACGGCTGCAAGTGCGTGGTCGAAGGCGCCAACATGCCCAGCACGCCCGAAGCGATCCACACCTTCCAGCAGGCCGGCCTGCTCTTTGGCCCCGGCAAGGCGGCCAACGCCGGCGGCGTCGCCACCAGCGGCCTCGAAATGTCGCAGAACTCGATGCGCCTGGCGTGGAGCCGCGAAGAAGTCGACGCGAAGCTCAAGGACATCATGAAGCGCATTCACAAGGCCTGCATCGACACCGCCGCGGCCCACGGCAAGCCGGGCAACTACGTCGACGGCGCGAACATCGCGGGCTTCATGAAGGTGGCGACGGCGATGATGGAGCAGGGATTGGTGTGATTTCTCGCTCGGGCTCGTTCCAGGCGATGATCTTTTCGTAGCAGACGAACGCGGAGCCTTGTTCTACGGCAAAACGTGGAACATGGCTCCGCTTCGCTTTCTTCGCCCGTAGTGAGCTGGAACTTCGCCACGAGCTTCGGCCGTGGCAAATTCGGTGCGTCCTATTGGGCGAAATCCAAATCACATTCGCATCGCGGCCCCATCCGCGACACCTTCACCGCCGCCGCATCCCCACCGCCAACAGCGCCAACATCAGCAACCCGCCGGGCTCCGGAATCACCGTCAAAAACACCGGACCATCGATCAGCCCGGTACCGCCGTGAACCAGGTTTCCGAGAAACGCGCCGGTGGTCGGGTTAAAGCGCAGCACACGATCGCCGGTAATCGACGTCACCAGCAGTTCGCCGTTTGGCGCAAAGACCATGCCCGACGGCGCATCCAGCCCGCCCGCGCCGGGCGCGATCAGGTCCGGCAGCGCCGCGCCCGTCAGCGCGTTGAACGAACGCACCGAATCCTGCGACTCGGCGGTGACAAACAACCGCCCGTCGTCGCTGAAGTGCAGCACGCGCGGCCGCCCGATGTTGCTGATGAACTCCCCCAGCGACGCGCCCGTCTGCCCGTCATACTTCAACACGCGATTCGTGAAATAGCTCGGCACATACAGATTGCCGTCGGGGCCGAAGATCGTGCCGTTGTCGGGGCCGTTGAGCTGCCCGCTGCCCGGCGTCACAAAGACGCCCTCAAATGCGCCGCTCGCGCCGTCATAGCGCAGCACCGAGTCGGTGTTAAAGCTCGCCACGAACAGATCGCCGCCCGGGCCCCAGCTCAGGCTCGAGGGCCCGTCCAGTCCGCCGCTGCCCCGCGCGACAAAGGTGTCGATGAGTCGGCCCGTGGCCGGGTCGTACCGCAACACCGTGTCGGCCAGCTCGCTCGCCACATACAGCAGCCCATCGGGCCCCAGCCGCGCACAAAGCGGCCCATTCACTGGCCCGCCCGCCGCAAAGTTGCCGAGCGACGCCCCGTTCGGCAGGTTGAACCGCGCGATGTTGTTCGACAAGAACCCGCTCACGAGCAGCTCCGCCGCGTGCGCACCTGTCCCCAGCGCCGCGCAGGCGCAGACCATCACCGTCATCATCCAACGCTTCATATCCGTCTCCTGACTTTTTGGTTTACCGACCCGCTCTCGTTCGCCGTACCGCCGGCTTTCGACCGGTCGCGGCACGCTCAAATTTTGCCACGTTGCAATCTCAATCAGCCCGGCTTTCGCCGCGGCCGTATGCCCGCTCGATAGCGCTCGATCAGCGCGTTTTTGCCCCCGCTCACCGGCGATTCGAACACGCGCAGCTCCGCCTGCCGCTGCTCGATCGCCTCGCGCCCCGCCTCCGCCGCGATCATCGGTCGAATCGCGGCCAGCACGAGATCGGAGCTCATGCCGGTGTAGAGGTTCCAGACCATCAGCGGGTTCTCCGACCAGAACGCCTGCAGCACGCGCTCGCCCGCCGGATCGAGCAGCGCCAGCAGCATGCTCGTGCCGTCGACCGTCATGAACAGCCATTCCCCGGGCCCGGTCGCCACCGCCGCCAACCCCCGCGGATCGCACACGATGTCGCAACCTTCGAGCGTCAGCGGAGCAAAAACCTTGGCCCCCACCCGCACGCCGCGCTGCCGCGCTGCAAGCAACGCCTCGCTCAACAGCGCCGCGGGCTTGGGGCAAAGCGTGCAGATCACGAACTGCTGCGCACTCGCCAACGCCGCGGTCGCCCGCGCCAACAGCGCATCGAGCGTCGGAATCTCATAGACGCGCTCATCCCAAGCCGGCGCGCCCCAATTCGCCGCCGCCTTTTTCGCCTCGGCCGCCGCCCGCTCAAATTCGCTTCGTCGCTGCCCCAGCCACTCCTCGATCGCCACGCCGCGCGTCACCCGCGACCCGCCCGCGTCGGCGGACATCGCCGCCCCTTTCGCCTCCAGCGCCTCAACCGCCTTGTAAACATTCCCGACCGACTTCCCCAGCGCCTGCGCCGCCCGATACGCCGTCACCGGCTCGCTTTCGGCACACAGATACGCATAGACCTCCGCCTCCAGCGGCGTCAGGCCGAGCTGGACGAAGGATTCGAGTCGGTCAGGGCTGATCCGGTCGGGCTTCTGCATATTCTTCCTATGCAGGAATAGTACACTCACGCGGCGGCAGAGTTCAAGCGGAACTTAAGAATTTCGCCCCGGGGATGCCACAGTCTCGGGATTCGAGGGATTTCTGGGGTGCCATGCCGACGGCTTTGCGTCGGCATGTGCTTCAACGGCGCCGTCGGAGGTCCGTCGGCAGCGAATCGAAGTCGATCCGAATCGGGTCATCACTCCCCGAGTCGTAAGCGCGAAAGCTCGACCACCTGAATTGCGATGGGTGGTCGCATAGTCCGCGACGCACCGGATTCAAATGAACGTACTCAATCTTTTCCCAAACCTTCGCCGACGTGAACAGGTTTTCGTCATAGCCGCCGCCGCGCTGCCAGAAACGGTAGGAAACTTGTCCGTTCGGCTGTTCGTCGCGCATGCGGTCCAGAAACAGCGGCGCGGTCTTACGCACGTACTCGACAGCTCGGCTGCTCACCGATTTCTTCAGCGTATAGAGGAAATCGGCCATCCGATGCGGCGATTCGCCGGGGTAGACGAGCAGGTGGACATGCTCGGGCATGACGACATAGGCCAAGAGGTCGAAGCCGTGCGTTCGTCGTGCGCGGTCCAGCGCGTCGAGAAACCAAGCGCACGTCCGCTCGCGCGAGAGGAACGGCTGCCGTCGAAAGCAGGAGAACGTGAGGAATCGGGCTTCGCCGGGCGTGTCGGCTCTTCTTAGGAGCTTCCGATGTGGCGACGCGATGGGTCGTGGCATGGACACAGCCGCATATTACCGACGGCCCAAGACATGCCGACGCAAAAGCCGTCGGCATGGCACCCCGCGGCAAGCCCACCAACGCCGCAAATTCTCAACCCGGCTCGCCGCTCACCCCACCGGCTGCAACGGCCCGCGGAACGCCAAGTAGAAGCACCAGTAGGCCATCAGCGCCGAATGCGAGCCGATCAGCACCCAGGAGCCCCACTGACAGGCCCGGGTGGCCCGCAGCCCGACCAGCCGCGCTAGCGCGCTTCGCCCCGGTCATTTCCGTAGCGTTCCGACCACGAATAAAGGACTGTTTCGAAACAATCCTTCTGAGTGGTCAACGCTCCGTGATGATCCATGAAGACGACGTTGCTGCCGCCGCGGTGACGACTAAATCGCGGCTGAACGACGCCGTACTCGACCGGGATCGCCGGAAGGCTGGCCATGCGGTTGGGGGCCGCGGCGTTCGCGATGCGGCCTTTCAGTCGTGGCTCATCGTTGAGGGTCACATTCGACGTGCGTACATTGAAATATGCCGAATCTGCATAAAGCATCGTCTCGGCAGGCCGCCGATATGCGCCGGCGTTCGGATTAAAAATAATCCGTTCGGCGGCGTTGGCCGGCTGCACGCCGGTCATGTTGTTAATGCCGTAGCTGATCCGCACCACGTCCGTCGGCGCCAGCAGATAAATGTCGCCAATCCCCAACGATTCTGGAAAGGCGCTTGTCCCGTCGCCGACCTGATACTCGCGCTGCGGAGCGGCATCTTCCGGACACGCGAGAACCGCCAGGGGGCGACGATCGCTTCGCAGCATGATCCGTGACGGCAAGAACGAGTTATAGATGCTGCCGCCCCCAACGACCGCATTGTCGCGGACGGGAAAGACATTGCCGGAGGTTTCCAGGTAGTTTTGAACCGAACCCGCCAGCGCCTTCAGGTTCGTGAGGCATTTCACTCTGCGAGCGATGGATCGGGCGGACGAAAGCGACGGCAAAAGGATGGCGGTGAGGACCGCGATGATGGCTACCACAACGAGAAGTTCGATCAACGTGAACGCCCGCTTCACCAACACTCCTCTGCAAACTAGATCCCCAGGAGAACGGCTCTTCAGACGAACTTACGCAGTCCGCACCCCCCGCCCGTAATAAAAAAATGGAGCCCGACGCATCCCCCGCTCAGCGAATCCGGTGCACGGGGGAGGCGGTATCGAGGCGTTCGCCCCGTAGGGTCTTTGGTTTTTGTGACCTAACCCGCCCAGGGATCAAACGTTACAGCCGCTCACCCCACCGGCTGCAACGGACCGCGCACCGCCAGGTAGAAGCACCAATACGCCATCAGAGCCGAGTGCGAGCCGATCAGCACCCAGGAGCCCCACTGACAGGCGCGGGTGGCCCGCAGCGCCACCAGGATCGCCGTCGCCGCCGCCAGCAGCGTGTACTTGTACGCCGCCAGGAGCACCAGCGGCTTATCAACGATCTCATTGGCGATCGGGTTCAGCTCGATAAAGGCGGGGTTGGCGGTCTCGCAGTGGGTCAGGTAAAGATCGACGGTGCCGGCGATCCACACCACGAGCAGAGCCGTCAACAGGCTCGACACACGAATCGGGGCGCGCGACACCCGCGCCGCAAGCGACGGAAACATCTTCATTCACCCAAGCGAGCTTAGACGCGCTCCAAAAGTCCCGGTTCGCGACCGGCGAAGGAAACGCATCCGATGACGGCCTGTGGCGTCGGGCGGCTGTTTCCGCGGTCTCGGGAATTGAAATTGTCCGCCGGCTCGCGAAACAAACCGCGAACCGGCGTGGAGATTGGAATCGGCAGGGATGTCGCGGGGGTTAACTTTTTACGACACTTCGGCCAGCGGAATTAACAATCGGCGCTTAGCGCAGCTCGACCTGCATGGCGTCGGCGATCGGCCGCAGCTCCGCCAGCATCTTCTCAAATGCTTCAAAGTCCAGCGATTGCGCGCCGTCGGAGATGGCCCGCGCCGGCTCGGGGTGCACCTCGATCAGCAGCCCGTCGGCCCCCGCCGCCAGGGCCGCCCGCGCCATCGACGGCACAAATTGCGCTTTGCCGGTCCCGTGGCTCGGGTCGGCGATCACCGGCAGGTGGGTGTAGTGCTTGGCCACTGGAATGATCGATAAGTCGAGCGTATTGCGCGTGTGGTCGCTAAAGGTCCGCACGCCCCGCTCGCAGAGAATGATCCGCCGGTTGCCGCCGGCGGCGATGTACTCGGCCGCCATCAGCCATTCTTCCAGCGTCGCCGCCATGCCGCGCTTCAGCAGCACCGGCTTGCGGGCCTGCGAGAGCCGCCGCAGCAGCGCGTAATTCTGCATGTTGCGCGTGCCGACCTGCAGCACGTCGGCCACCGCCTCGATCCGCTCGACATCGAGCACATCGAGCACTTCGGTGACGATGCCGATGCCGGTCTTCTGGCGCGTTTTCTCGAGCAGGCGCAGCCCCTCGTCGCCCAGCCCCTGAAAGGCGTAGGGACTGGTGCGGGGCTTAAACGCTCCGCCGCGCAGCAGCTTGACGCCGCGCGACATGAAGAGCTCGGCGCAGCGGAGGATCATCTCCTCGTTTTCCACGCTGCACGGCCCGGCCATCAGCGTGCAGCCGCCCGGCCCGATGCGCGTCTGCGCAATCGGGAACTCCGTCAGTTGCTGATGTGTCTCGCGCGAGACGAGTTTGTAAGGCGAAGTGACGCGGATCACGTCTTCCACGCCGGGCATCAGCCGCAGCGAGTCGCGGCCTTCGGCGCCCTTGTTGCCCGTAATGCCGATGGCGGTGCGGGTCGGGCCGGGGATGACGTGCGGGGTGTACTTCAGTTCGCGAATGCGCGCGGAGACCGCTTCGATCTGCGCGGGCGTCGCGTTGGCGTTCATGACGACGAGCATGGGGAGAATCCTATCAGCAACCCCGCTAATGCGCGCGGTGGAGGGTCGGAGGGTGCGGGCGGCGGGCCCGCTCCTGTTCACGCGGCTTCGATCTCAAACGCGAAGCCGTGGGCGTTTCAAAATCTGCGCGCGGGCCGAAAGCCCGCGCCTCTTCGACGCGTTAGTCGGCATACGTGCCGAAGATGATGTACGCCGCACCGCCAAGCTGGTCGTTGGTCGGGGCGCCAATGCCGATGTCCGTGGTGCCGTCCCGATCAAAATCGCCGCACGAGACGCTGTGGCCGAAGCGTTCGGCGACTTCGCCGTCGCGCAGGAACTCGGCGGCCTGGAAGTCGCAATCGATCGGGCCGAGCGTGCGCTGTCCGCGGAGACCTTCGCCGCCGTAGATCAGCCAGGTCGAGCCGCGCTCGCCGCCGGCGACCGGTGCACCGACGACCAGGTCGTCGATGAAGTCGTCAAACGTGCGCGCCTTCGCCATCGAAAAGCCGAAGCAATCGCCCTCATGCGCGCCGTCGATGATCATGCCCGGGATGGTAGGCAGGCCGACATCACCAAGGTAAAGCGGATTGGGCAGGTCCTTGCTGCCGATGTTGCTGACGATGTAGACGCGGCCGCGGGCGTTGTTGTGGAACGGAGCGGCGACGGCCAGATCGTCGAAGCCGTCATCGTCGAAATCGCCGGTGGCCAGCGCGTATCCCGCGCCGTCCAACTCCTCCTCGCCGACGAGCTTCAGCGAACGCAGCGAATTGCCGCGCTCCTCGAAGAGCCATTCGCCGAAGTACACATGCACGACGCCGGTGCGGAGCTGCTTGGGCTCGGCGCCGAGGGGCTCGCCGATCGCCAAATCGTCAAAGTCGTCGTCGTCCACGTCGCCCAGCGCGCAGATGTCAAAACCGAACGCGCCGTACTCGGTCTCACCGTAGAGTTCGTAGGAGTCCTGGCTGAAGATGTCGCCGCTGTTGGGATAGCGCGAGCCGTTCAGGATCGCGACGACGCCGTAGCCCTCATCGTTGGCGCGGGTTCCGCCGATGGCGAACTCCCATTCTCCATCGTCGTCGATATTTCGAAGCTGGCACAGATCAAGGCCGAGCTGATCGCCGGGAAAGCCGTCGATGACCGCGCCGACGATGTCGTCGCAGCAAAGCTCGATCGCACGGCGCGACAGCTCGCGCGGGTCGAGCCAGTAGGTGCGCCCGTTAAAGGCTTCGCTGCCCTCGCCATAGAGCGGCGCGCCGAGCGCCAGGGCGGGCGAAATCGTGCCGCCCAGTCGGTCAAAGACGCGACGGAATTCGCCGCGAGCGCCAAGCTGCGCTCCGCCCAGATCTCCGCGATAGCTCAGGTCGGCGTCGAAGCTGGTGAGCGAACCGCCGCGGGTGAAGAAGCCCTGGAACAGATAGGCGATGCCCGTCTGCGCCCGCACGCCTTCGCCATTGCGCCACCAGGCGAATGGATCGCCGATCAGCAGCCCGTTGCCGTCCTCAAAATCGGACTCGCCTTCGAACCGCACCGAAAGGCCGAACATGCGGTTCTCTTCATAATCATTCGCGGCGCCCGCGATCCGCAGGTAGCTGTCGAGTGCGAGCGTCGACATCGGAATCTGCCCCACGAGCCGATCGGAGAGGCAGATGCGCGGCCCGAGCACCTGGACCGTCGTCAGCGGATCGCGAATGGTCCCCACCACTTCGTAATCGCCGGCGGGAATCGTGCGTTCAATCGGGTCGACGAAGAGGTCGCGGTTGTTGATGTCGTCTTCGGACGCGTTTTCCACCAGCAGGAAATCGGGCGTGGGGTTGCTCAACGTCCCCACCGGGACGGAGTCGTGCACGCGCCGCAGCAGGATGTCGATCAGCGCGTTGTCATCGCTGTCGTCGCCGGCCCACGCCAGCGTGAAGCCCGTGCGACGTGAGATCAGCTGATTCGGCGTCGGGCTGTCGATCACCAGCGTCGGCTGCACATTCACCAGCAGCCGCCCCGCGGCGGTGACGCTCGCCGTTCGACCGGCGTCATCGACGCTCGCGTTCAGCTCATAAATGCCCGGCTCGACGTCGACGTTCCACATGATCTCGCGCGTCGCCAGCGGTCCGGAGCTTTGCGAGACAATGATGTTGTCCAGCGTGCCGACGCGCCGCGCCAGCACCAGCACCGTCGGGTTCGCACCAAAGTTGCCGATCTGCACCGAGAACGTGAAGCCCGTCGCGCGATTCAGTCGCACATCGGAATCGAGGCCCAGAATCGCGATGTCCAGGTCCTGCACCTCGTTGCAATCGGCCACGCCGTTGCCGTTCGAATCGGTATCCGCACGCCCGCAGCCGCATGCGCCGGGCGTCGTCTTGTTCGCGTCAAAGGGGCAGCCATCGAGGCAATCGAAGGTGCCATCACCGTCGCTGTCGGCGTTGCCGTTCAGGCCATCGTCGAAGAAGGAACCGACGCACGGATCGGTGCAGTCGGGGACGCCGTCTTCATCCGTGTCCACATCGGCAACGCCGCAGCCGCAAGCGCCCGGGGCGGTCTTATTGCGGTCGTTGGGGCAGCCGTCGGTGCAATCGGGCGTGCCGTCGGCGTCGCTGTCGAGCGAGTTGTTGAGCGGGCAGGGATCGACGCAATCGAGAATGCCGTCGCCGTCGCTGTCGGCATCGGGTGCAGCGCAGCCGCAGACGCCCGGCGCGGTCTTGGCCGCGTTGGCGGGGCAGCCGTCGCAGGGGTCGATGACGCCATCGCCGTCGCTGTCGGTCTGCTGCGAATCATCAACGCCGTTGGCGTCGCAATCGTTGACGATGGCGGCGGGAATGACGAACTGCACCAGATTGCCGCTGACGAAATCGCGATTCAGGATGCGCGTCTCCGCGGGGATCGACCGCGAAGGCGTCTCGAATACGGCCGCTTCGAACAGGATCGTGTCGGCCCGATCGGGGCCCACGAGCACGGTCGCGCCGTTGGCGCGAACCGTCCGCGTCGAGAAGTGAACACGCCGCCCGCCCACACGCATGGTGAGCCGCGCGGTGGCGTCGTTGTTCGACAGGTTCAGCACTTCCACCCGCACGCGGGCCGCCGGCACCTCGGGAAAATCGAGCGCCGGGGCGACGTCTTTGAGCGTCAGCGGGCGACCAAACAACCCGCCCAATCCGTCGAATATGCTGCCGCCATTGCCGCCCCCGCCGCCGATCAGATCGGCGATGGGGCAGCCGCCAAGCATAAGCGCGGCGACGGTGGCGAGTGTGATGACGGACAGCGAACGAACGATCCGAGATTTGGTCATGGTTAGAGCCTGACTCATGAGAATACGACTCTGCTCCGCTGAAGACGGACAGAGATTCTGCGCTGCGACGGGCGCTGGCGCTCCGAACGCAAGGCCTTTGGCAAACCTAGTTTACGACGCCCGAAGGTTTCAGAGTAGCATTGGCGAGTTTGGGGGTCAATCTGCGAGATGAATGCGAGCCGCCCATCCCACAGTTACGGGACGCGGCCAAACGCCAACGCTCGTGAGATGGTGAACCGCAGTCGGTGAGACAGCGAACCGGCGAAAATCGAGTACGTCACGCGCGGGAGAAGCAGCCGTGCGAGGATCGCGGCCGGCGTGTGTCAATCAAGCGACCCCCCAGCCATCGCCCCTCGCCCCCGTCCACCCCGTCACCCCTCGCCGCCTTCCCCCTCCACCTCGCCATCCCGAATCCGCATCTCATCGCGCAGTCGGGCGGCCTCGGCGAAGTCTTCCGCGGCGATGGCTTCGTCCATCCGCTCGCGAAGCGTCTTGGTGATGCCCAGGTCGGATCGCAGCCGCTGGCTGATCACACGCAGGTGCGTGATGCCGGGGTCGCTCTCGCGCTCGTCGGCCTCAACGCCGCGCGCCGCGAGAAAATCGTTCAGAGCCGCGATCGCGTCGTCGGCCGCGTCGATCGCCGCCTCGTTGCGGTTCATCGCCACCAGCCGCTGCACGGCGTGGCGGCCGCGATTGAAAAGCAGCGTCGGCTCCAGGCTTTCGTCGTCCAGCAGCACCGCCTCGCCGCGGTGGTCGCTCAGCATCTCGGTCGACGCCAGGCAAAAATCAATGTCGGAGATCGCGCCGCTCAGCATCCGCACCGCCTCAGCCGCATCATTCGCGGCGAGAAAGCCGTCGGCGGCGCCTCCAAAAGCGATGCGGCGATAGTTGAACTGGCCGATCTCGCGGATCAGCTCCTGCCAGTCGTGAGCGGCCACGCCCCCGCCGGCCAGCTTGAGCTCGTGGCGGATGTGGGCCTGAGCCGTGGGCAGTCCGTGATAGCGCTCGCCGTCGGGGCGACCATCGACGCGCATCTGCATCACACCCATCTCGATGCGGAGCTGCAGAAACTCGACGTTATCACTCCCGCGCACAAGCCGCGCGCTGACCTCGTCCTCGCGATGCGGCCAGTCGACGATGATGTAGTCCAGGTCGAGCAAACTCACATGGCGCTCCGCAAAAAGCGTGACGACGCGATGAGCATCGGCCCGCTCCCGCGGAGGCACGATCAGCGCAAGGTTCGCCGATAAAGGGTGATTTAGAAGATCGGAGGCTGGTTTGGAGCTTCCGGCGCAAGGCCCAGAACAAATGCAGAATGATGAATGCAGAATGCAGAAGGGAGGCTCGATGCACTCGCGCGGCGTGGCCGCGGGGAGCTTTGCTTTCTGCATTCTTCAATCTGTAGTCTGCATTCTCTCCAACACCGCCATTCGCGCCGCCACCCCCGCCCGCACCTGATCGAGGATCACGGCCCGCGGCCCGTCGGCCGCCGCCGGCGAGAGCTCCACGCCGCGGTTCACCGGCCCAGGATGAAGAATCAGCACGTCCGGCTTGGCACGGCGGAGACGCTCCTCGTTGAGCTGATACCCCGCGACATACTCCCGCAGCGACGGAAACGCCCCGCCGCTGATCCGTTCGGACTGAATGCGCAGCATCATGATCGCGTCGGCGCCGGGAATGGCCGCATCGAAGTCGTGCGTCACGGGCGAGCCCAGCGCACGCAGCGACGCCGGACAAAGGTTCGCCGGGCCGACAAAGGTGACCCTCGCCCCCAGCGTACGCAGGCCCGCGCTGCTGCAACGCGCGACGCGCGAGTTCGCCACATCCCCGACGATCAGCACATGCTTGCCCGCAAAGCGCCCCCACCGCTGCCGCAACGTCAGCAGGTCGAGCAGCCCCTGGGTCGGATGGGCGTGGCGTCCGTCGCCGGCGCTGACGATCGGCCGATCGATCTCGCGTGCCAGCAGCGCCGGCGCCCCCGATGCGCTGTGCCGAACGACGATCAGATCGGCCCCGATCGCGAGAATCGTCCGAACCGTGTCGAGCAGCGATTCGCCCTTGTTGGTCGACGACCCCGCCGCGGTGAAATCGAGCGTCTCGCCCCCCAGCCGACGAGCCGCGACTGCGAAGCTGTGCCGCGTACGCGTGCTGTCTTCGAAAAAGAGATTCGCGACCCGCTTGCCCGCCAGCACCATCGACGCCGCGTCGCCCTGCAGATAGCGCTCCGCGCGATCCAGCAAAGCCGTCAACGCGTCGGCCGAAAGGTCGGCGAGAGAAAGCAGATGAAACAGGCGGCGATCGGCCATCAATCGAGCCTCGTCGAGTATCGCGGACGGCGAATTCGAGAGCCGATTACAACCGATCGCGGCGAGCATGTCACGGTCGACCACCGCCGCGCGACGCGCCGCCCTACTGATCGACGGCCGTCAGCGCCTTGTCCAGGATCGCCATCCCCGCCTCGATATCCGCGGCGCGAATATCAAGCACCGGGCGGAAGCGGACCGACCGCGGACCGCACGACAGCACCAGCATCTGATGCTGCAGGCACACCTCGCGCAGCTTGTCGCGCAGCTTGCCGGTCGGCAGGTCAAACGCGCACATCAGCCCGCGCCCGCGAACATTGCTCAGGATCGGGTGGCTCTTGCGAAGCCGCTGCAAGCCGTCCTGCAGCAGCGTGCCCATCTTCTCGGCGTTCTCGACCAGCTTGTCGCTCTCGATCACCTCGAGATACTGCGTCGCGCGAACCATGTCCGCCAGGTTGCCGCCCCAGGTGCTGTTGATGCGGCTCGGCACCTTGAAAACGTTCGGCACATCATCGACACGGCGCGTCGCCATGATGCCGCACTGCTGCATCTTCTTCCCAAAGACCAGAATGTCGGGATAGACGCCGAAGTGCTCGCAGCACCACATGCGACCGGTCAGACCGACGCCCGTCTGCACTTCGTCAAAGATCAGCAGGAATTCGTGTTGATCCGCCAGCTCGCGCAGCTTCCGCAAAAATTCCGGGCGGAAGTGGTTGTCGCCGCCTTCGCCCTGAATCGGCTCCAGGATCATCGCCGCGATGTCGTGCTTATAGCGCTCGCAGGCCTGCTCGATCTGCAGCACCGCGACCGCCTCTCGGGCGGCGACATCCGCCGTCCGCTGCGGCTCGGGCAGGTCGAAGTTGATCTTCGGATTCTCGATCCGCGGCCAATCAAACTTCGGAAAATACATCGTCTTGTTCGGGTCGGTGTTGGTCAGGCTCATCGTGTAGCCCGTCCGACCGTGGAAAGCCTGCTTGAAATGCAGCACGCGCGTGCCCAGCTCATCGCCCCGCCCCGCCGCGATGTTCTTGCGCACCTTCCAGTCAAAGGCCGCCTTCAGCGCATTTTCGTTCGCCAGCGCGCCGCCATCGATGAAGAAGAAATACTCAAACCCCGGCAGCCCCGCGACGCGATCCAGCGTGCGGACAAACTCGGCGTACATCTGCGTGTAGACGTCGGAGTTGGCGACACGCGTCGTCGCCGCGGTCAGCAGCCGCTGCTGAAACGCCGGCTCATGCATGCGCGGGTGGTTGTAGCTAATAGGCTGACTGGCGAAGTACGAGTAGAAATCGAGGTAGTCATGGCCCGATAACCCGTCACGCAAGTGTGTGCCGCGACACGCTTCCAGGTCGGCGACCATGTGAAACCCGTCGACCAGAATGCGTCGCTTCAGGGTTTCCAGAGCTTCGGCAGGGGTCATACCGTGGGGGGCGTGCGTCGCGTGCATACAAAAACCTCCAGTCCTCTATGTTATCGCTCGAATTCAATACGAACAAAAACAAGGGGAAGTTTCATCGCGCGACGCTGAAATCGAATCGGATGGCGGCGACGCCCCGCCGTCGTGTCTCTCGCAAGGAGGAAATTGCCTCGGCGCGTGCCGAAATCGGCCGAAAACGCATGTGCCCATGCGTCGGCCGCTGCCCGATCGTATGGGGACTGCGAACTACTGCTTAATTGCGGCTCAGGCGTTCGCGGATGTGCTGAGCCCGCGCGATGCTGCGCTGCTCGCCGGTCATCTTTTCCCCGCAGATCTTCTGCAAGTGTGCCGGCTGCGTCTGAAGAAACAGTTCGTTGATCGTGCCCACGTCGATATCGTCGATCCGGCCCGCGTGCACGCCCATGCGCACGTGCGACAGGCACTGCAGCGCCTCGCTCGAGCTCAGCAGCCGTGAGTTTCGCAGGATGCCCATCGCGCGCCAGACTTTGTCATCCAGCGCTTCGGGCCGCTTGGCCACCAAAGCGTCGCGGGCGCTCTGCTCAAACTTCACAATCTTGGGAATGATGTCGCTGGTGAAATCGCGAATGATCCGCTCTTCGCTGACGCCCAGCGTCACCTGGTTCGAAATCTGGAAGAAATCGCCCAGCGCCTCGGTTCCTTCGCCGTGCAGACCGCGCACCGCCAGCTTCAGCGTCTTGGCCGCGTGGCCCACCTTCTCGATCTCGTTCGTCAGACGCAGCGCCGGCAAATGCAGCATCACCGAAACGCGAATGCCCGTGCCGACGTTGGTCGGACACGCGGTCAGGTAGCCATATTTCGGATGAAACGCGAAGCTGACCTTCTCGGCCAGCAAATCATCGAGACGATTGATCTGCTCCCAGGCGGCCTCGAGCTGCAAGCCGCTGCGAAAGACCTGCAAGCGCAGATGATCCTCTTCGTTGATCATCACCGCCGCATCTTCCGCCTCGACCAGCGCCACGCGCCGCACGCCGTCCGACTCGGCCTGCTGACGGCTGATCAGGTGCCGTTCCACCAGCAGATTTCGCTCAATCTCGTCCAGCTTCTCCAGATCGAGCACGACGAAGCTCTTCAGCTCCGGCGACATCCGAATCGCGTGCGTGACGGCGTCGGCGATCTCCAGCCGCGTCTCGGCCGTCGCCCGCGTCAGAAACGGATAGGAGTCGAGATTTCGCGCCAGCCGAATGCGGGTCGAGATGACAATCTCGTGCATCGGCCCCACGCCGCGCATCCACTCGCCCGCTTGCCGCAACATCTGTTTGAGCAGCGGGTTCATTCGGCGCTCATTTCGGAAATGCGGTCGCGCAGCTGCGCGGCCCGTTCATAGTCCTCGGCCTCGACCGCCTCCTGCAGCAGCTTCCGCAGCTTCCGCACGTTCTTAGCGCCGGCGGCCGCATCGCCCGCCCCGCCCGCGCGCGGCGTCTTGCCGACGTGGTGGTCGGCCCCGTCGTGGGCCCGTCGCAGGAGTTTGTCCATCTCGGCGCCAAAGGCGTCGTAGTCGTGCGAACAGCCCAGGAGCCCCTGCGACCGAAACTCCGAATAGCGGATCCCGCAGTGCTCGCAGTAAAGATTCGACGTCGCCTTACCGCCCGCGGTCAGGAGCTTTTCGATGTACTCCTGGGCCGTCGCGTCCGGCTTCGTCGCCGGATAGTGCCCTTCGGAGACGGCACAGGCGTCGCACAAATGCTGTTCGCGCTTCTCCCCCATGTCGATGTCGACGATTAAGCAAACCGCCTGCGCTTTTCCACAACGTTCACACAGGCCCATGCGCCACCCACATTGCAGGCGTTTGTTTCACGAGTTCGATCCTAGAAATCGCCGCCGCGCGAGTCAAGCTCATCGCGTGTGCAGACCGCGTCTCGCAGGTCCGCAACCAACGGCGCACGCATGCGCCGTACGCAAATCCGACCGCGCCCTGTCGGCCATCGTTACAATTCTACGCGATGTCCACCAATGTGCCGTGGTTTCCTTCCGAAGTGCCCGTCGAAGCCGAGGCCGCCGACGAAACCACGCCCAGTGAAGAGATTCCCCTTACCGAAGCGGAGCAGCTCAGCCCGGCCTATCGCTACTCGCTGCGCCTGGGCCTCCCGCTCGCCGCCAGCATCTGCATCCACCTGCTGCTCCTCGCAATTCTTGCGCTCACCACCTGGGACGTCCTCCGCGGACCGGGCGGCGGCGGCGATTACCTCGCCTCGCTCGCCCCGGGTTTCTCCGGCAACGAAGGCGACTCGCTTCAGTGGGCCGCGCAGCCCAGCGACAACCCCAACCCCAGCGGCACCAGCGTCGCCGAGCCCACGCTCGATCTCGAAAAGCTGCCGCAAATGGACCTCAGCCTCGGCGCCGCCCGGACCGAACCAGCCGCCGGCAGCGAAACCGGCACCGGCCTCGGCAACAGCCTCGGCGGACTCGGTAACGGACGCAGTTCACTCCTCGGACGCGGTTTCGGCGGCAGCGGCGGATCGATCGGCGCCAGCGGCCTCTCCGGCGGCGGCAGCGGACGCGGCCTCGGCACCGCCGGCATGTGGGGCAAGACCGTCACCGCCAACCGCATCGCCTTCGTGGTCGATTTCTCCGGCTCGATCATCGTCGCCGTCGACGACCTGCGGCGCGAGCTGAAACGCTCGATCGGCAGCCTCTCCGGCGCGCAATCGTTCAACGCCATCATCTTCTACAGCGACGACGACAAGTTCAAAACCGAGACCTTTGCCTCGGGCCTGCAGCCCGCCACCCCGGAAAATCGTCAGGAATTCTTCAACTGGATCGACAAAAAGTCGCCCACCGGCCGCACCGACCCGCTGACCGCGATCAAGCGCGCCCTGCGCATGCAGCCCGACGCGATCTTTTTCCTCACCGACGGCGACTTCGAAAACCGCGTCGTCGCCGAAATCCGCGAGGCCAACCGCGACAACGTAAAAATCTGCTGCCTCGTCTTCGACGAGCTCCTTCTGCAAAACCAGGGCCCCACCCAGCCCATGCTCAACGCCAACGCCCGCCGGCTAAAACAGATCGCCGACGACAGCGGCGGTTGGATGGTGATCGTGACCGCCCGCGACCTGCAGCGCGCCCGCTAACACGGGTTCCAACGCGCGACTCCGCCCCCTCAACGCGCCATTTAACAAACTGTCCTGTGCCCAACCACTACAGCGCCATCAAAAAAGCGCCCGCACCGCCGATGATCGCTTCTTCATTCTGCATTTTGCATTCTGCATTCTGCATTCTCTTCTACCTCTCCGACAGCGGCTTTTTCTTCGCCTGCCACGGCGGACGCGGCAGATCGCGCGGCAGCGGCTCGATCTTGCTGTAAATCACAATCGCGCGATCGCCGTGGCCTGCCGGCAGCGTGTAAACGTAGGTGTCGTCATAGTCGAGCGCGCAGCGGGCCGCGACCGTTTCGGCACGCTCCGTCTCCACCTCCGCCGCCTCGATGCTCTTGTACAGCCAGCATTGCCCCTCCACCTTACAGAAGCCGCTCGCCCATTCCAGCAGCATGTCGAGTGTGCCCACGGCGCGGGCCAGCACCGCGTCGTATCGCTCGCGATGCGGCGGCTGATGAGCCAGCACTTCGGCCCGCTCCGCAATCAGCCGCACATTCCGCAACTTCAGCTCCGAGACGATCCGCTCGACCGCCGCAATCTTCTTCGCCGTCGAATCGACCAGCGTCACATTGAGCTTGGGCCGAAGACAGGCGATCGGCACGCCCGGCAACCCGCCGCCGCTGCCGAGATCAACGATCGTGCGGGCTTCGAGCGCGTCGATCAGCGGCAAAACCGCCAGCGAATCGCAGATGTGCTTGGCCCACGCCGTCTCAACATCGCGAATCGCCGTCAGGTTGAGCTTTTCGTTCTCGCGTAGCAATAGTTCGATGAATTGCGCCAGCAGCGCGTGTTCCGCGTCGGAAACGACATGCCCGGCTTGCGCGAGCTCGGCGACCGTCATGAGCGGATTCTGTGCGTCGCGTCCCCCGTCGACAAGCCGTCGATTTCGATTGCGGGCGTGCCCCTCGCGCTAAACCGCCTCCCAAACCGCGGCCCCACTAGCGCCGATGCTGATCGTGACATGCCTTGCAATCGCGCACGATCTTCGACAATTGTTCGGAAAGAGCCTTCGTGCTGGGCCGCGAAGCGCCGCCCTCCGCCGCCAGCGACCGCTCCAGCGCGGCGCCCGATTCGTACATCGCCTGCATCTGCTGCCGATACTCGTCGCCCACCCGCTTCGTCTCCGTCGTCCCCGCCATCAGCCGAAACTGCTCCGCCAGCCGCGCCGCCTCCGCCGCGGGAACCAGGTCCGGATGATCGCTGGGCGTGGTCCAGCCCGCCGCCTCGATCCGCTTGAGATTTTCCGTGGCATCGTCGGCGATCACCATCGCCGCAACCAGCTCCGACACCGCGGCGCGGGCCGGATAGCCGCGCGGGTCGCCGGCCTTGGTCAATTCGTCCTCGTTGGCCGCTGCTGCTCCGGCGACCGCGGCGTAAAGCCCCTTGTAGCTCGCCGACGTCCCCGCTCGCTGCAGAAAGGCGACCGCCTCGTCGTTGGTCCACCATCCGAGCGTGACGGCCGTCGCCGCTGCCGCCGCCGGCCCGCGATGCTTGCCATGATGACAATGAAAAAAGACCACGCCCGGCAAATCGCGCGTCGCCCGGGCCAGGCGCAGCCGCTCGGCGTCGGGCACGCCGTCGTAGCCCAGCGGCACATGCACATAGCGAATGCCCGCGGCGCGGGCCGCGTCAACGTCGGGCGGGACTCCGTCGACCGAGACGATCGTCCGCACACCCATCGCCGCCAGCTCGGCAAACGCCGCCGGCCCGACGGGCTGCGCCCCACAAACCAGTCGCCCGGCTCGCACCGCGTGCAGATTGTGCAATTGCGACGCCGCCGCGGAGGCCGGTTGCGAAGCAGCGCCCTCGCCCGCCAGCGCAAAGGCGACCGCGCCGCTCGCCAGCGCGACCAGCATCCATCCGCATACCGCGCTGCCTCGAGCCATCGGCGTCGCTGAAAACCGCAATCGAGTCATCACTCCCCTACTCTTACGCCATTCGTCGCCGCAATCCACACTGCCGCCGACGAGGCCGGCGCCACCCGCATCACCCCTGCGTCCCCGCGTCGGCCGACGGCGCAATGTGCATCACGCGGATGTGAAACCGCCTCCGCGCCAAGATCTCGCCCTCGCAGAGCACTTCAAACGCATGCTGCCCCGCCTGCGGCATCTTCAGTCCCTGCAGGTTAAAGAGCAGGTCGACGGTCGCCAGCGGGTCCGGCGCGCCGATCAAGCCCGTCGTGTGAAAGATGATCGAGTTGTCGCCGTCGTGAACCAGCCGCAGTTGCAGCTCGGCCCTTCCGGAGATTTCCGTGACAGAAATCAACACCGCCATCTGCGGGATCGTGGTCGGCACACGCGGCACGAGAATATTGTTGAACAGCCCGATGGCGCTCTTCTTGTTCGTCAGCTTGTCGTCGATCACCTGATCGCAAACCAGCATCGCCACCACGGTCGGCTTGATCGTGCCCGAAGTTTCCGCCATGAATCGTTCCTCTCGCTCGTCTCTTCTCGCAATCGGACCCGGCCCGCAAAGCCGAGCCGCGACAAGAAGCGACGCAGTTGGATGGTATCGGCCCGCGCCGCAGACCGGTGCGAATCGCCCACCTCGTTGCGATCCGCCGCCGCACAGGCGCCGCCTCCGCCGCTCCGCCGATTGGCACGAGCGACGCGCCGCGCTACGATTGCCCCCAGCAGGGATGTAAGCGACCGACGAGACGAATGAACCCAACAACCTTACCAGCAAATTTCACCCTCT
>JALHOX010000012.1:26685-27392 GCA_022842805.1 Phycisphaerae bacterium
TCTTGCCGCCCGCGGTCCATCGCGTATTGGCGGCGTTCGCTGCGCTGCTGCTGCTGCTGCTGGCCGCGCCCATGGCCCGCGCCGGCGAGGTGTCGCTCGAACTCGACACGCGCGAGGTCGGCGTCGGCGAGGCCATCACCGCCAGCCTCACCATCAGCAATTTCGCCAACTGCTCAACGCCGCAATTCCCCGAGATTCCCGATTGCACCGTCCGCTCCACCGGCATCCCGACCGACGCCCGCTACTTCACCAGCATCAACGGCCGCGCATCGCAATCGATTACGCGGACATATCGCTTCGAACTCGTGCCGCAAAAGGCCGGGCCGCTGATCGTGCCGCCGGTCGAGGTCGAGGTCGACGGCGAAAAGCTGCGCACAGCGCCGCTCACCGTCCGCGTCGGCGCGTCGCAGGGCGGGGCCCTGCTCTTCGTCGAAGTCGCCTGCGCAACGCCCAAACTCTACGTCGGCCAGCAGGCCCAGCTCACGCTCTCGATCTGGATCAAACCCGCCAGCTTTCGCGGGGCGCTGCTCGATGAAAACGAGATGCGCAACTTCATCTCCGTCGCGCAGCTCGGCGTCTTCCCCAACCAGATCGTGCGAACGCGCCGCGAACGCCGCGAAAACGCCGCCGGCGAACGCGAGCTGTTCTACGTCTACGAGGTCGAGACCCGCTTCACCGCAGACCGCCCCGGCGAGTTGCGCTTCGAC
>JALHOX010000013.1:0-1660 GCA_022842805.1 Phycisphaerae bacterium
CGGCGGAGGGGACGTTGACATCGCCCTCATCGACCGACGACCCGCTCACGAACCAGCGGCCCGCGGCAATGTAGCCCTTCAGCTTTTCGTAGAGCTCGGGGTAATACTCGCGCATCATTTCGTAGCGGGCGGAGCCGGTGAAGCTGAAGACGTAGCTGGGGTGTTTCTCGAAGAGTGCGAAATTTTGTTCGAGTGTGTCGCGGATGTAGCGGTCGATCGTCGTGCAGTAATCCCAGCGCCACTGCGTGTCGAGGTGGGCGTAGCCGACGCAGTAGAGCACTTTTTCGCGCTCGAGGTCGAAGCCGGCGTTGCGAATTGGTTGAGTCGCCGGCGTCTGGCCCCATGCGCTCAGAGTGACGGCGGCTGTCGCGATCGCCGGGCAGATGGCGGCACGGAAGGGGATTCTGGACGACATTGCGGACCTCGCAGGCGGACGGATTTCGGGAGCGCACTCGGCCGCGGCGGCGGAGACGCAAGCGTCAGTTTCGAGGTGCGAGTGCAGAGTGTCGAGTTGGAAGACGAAAAAAGGTGACATAACTCGCGTGGGCGCCTGAGCTTTTCTTTCACTCGATGCGCTGCGCTCGCACCTCGCGCCTCCCGTCCGTCGCTCCAAAGCTCCTTTCGAAGTAAACTGAAATTTCGCATGGTCGATTCGAACCCCATCACCGGCTCCGCTATCCGTCTCGGCGGTCCCTTCGAGGCCCGCACGCTGGCTTCGCTGCTGGAGGCCAGCGCCGCGATCAACGAGAGCCTTGATCTTCAGACCACTCTGCAATCGATCGCGCGCTCCGCCGCCGACGTGCTCGACGCCGAGGCCAGCTCGGTGTTGCTCTGCGATCGTGCGCAGAAGAAGCTCGTGTTTATGGCGGCCATCGGCGACCGCGCCCCGCAGCTCATCGGCGAGACCTTTGACGCCAACCTGGGTATCGCCGGTCATGTCGTCTCGACCGCGGAGCCGCTGCTGGTCACCGACACGCGGAGCGATTCGCGTTTTTTCCGCGGCATCGACGACAAGTCGAGCTTCGTCACGCGCAACCTCGTCGCCGCCCCGATGCTCTTTCGCGAGCGCGTGGTCGGCGTGATCGAAGTGCTCAACAAGCGCGGCGACGCGACATTTCTCGAGCGCGACCTGGAATTGCTGCAAGTCTTCGGCAATCTCGCCGCGGCGAGCGTCAGCCGGGCGCAGGCGCATGAAGCCGTGCAGCGCGAGAATCGGGCGCTGCGTGTGGGTGTGAACGACGACCCCGAGATCATCGGGCAGAGCGCCACGATCCGCAGCGTGTTGGCGTTGGTCGATCGCGTCGCTCCGACGCAGGCCACCGTGCTGCTGTTGGGGGAGACCGGCACGGGCAAGGAGCTGACCGCCCGCGCCATCTGTCGCAAAAGCCCGCGCAGCAAGAAGCCCTTTATCGCCATCAATTGTGCGGCGCTGCCGGAGGCGCTGCTCGAAAGCGAACTCTTCGGTCACGAGGCCGGCGCCTTCACCGGCGCCACGGGTCAGAAAATGGGCCGCTTCGAACTGGCCGACGGCGGCACGCTCTTCCTGGACGAAATCGGCGATGTCAGCCTCTCGACCCAGATCAAGCTGCTGCGCGTTTTGCAGGAACGCGAGTTCGTCCGGGTCGGCGGTTCAAAGACCGTCTCGTGCGACGTGCGCATC
>JALHOX010000013.1:1670-25575 GCA_022842805.1 Phycisphaerae bacterium
TTTCGCGAAGATCTGTATTACCGGCTGAATGTCTTCCCGATTCAGCTCCCGCCGCTGCGCGAGCGGCGCGACGACATTCCGCTGCTGATCGATCATTTCGTCACGCTCGCGGCGCGGGAGATGGGGCGTGTTCGGCCGGAGATTCCGCCCGATACGCTGCAACAACTGACCGCCTATCGCTGGCCGGGCAACATCCGCGAGATGCGCAACATCGTCGAGCGGGCGGTGCTGCTATGCGACAGCGGCGTGGTCGGTGCGGAGCATCTGCCACGGGAGATATCCGGCGGCGCGTCTTCCCCCAGCGCCGCGACCGCGGACGCCGGCGGGATGGCCGACGGCGACAGCGCCTCGGAGTCGTCGCTGGACGGCTATGAGAAAGCGATGATCCTTCGCGCGCTGGAGGCCAACAACTGGAATCAGGTCCAGACCGCCAAGGCCCTCGGCATCAGCCGCGACAATCTGCGCTATCGCCTGAAGAAGTACCAGCTTCGCCGCACGGAAGAGCCGTCTTAGGGCGGGGTTGATTTTTCTGTTTGATCGTCGAATCCGACCACGGCGCATCGCGGATACGAACTTCGCGTTTCGATGTCCGCTCGTCGAATTGCGGTGGCGTTACTGCTGGACGGCCGTCCCCGCCATCGCCGCTCCCTCGCGATGCCGCCACAGATACCACGCCGCGAAGGAGCGATAGGGCCGCCATGGCTCCGCCAGGGCTTCGAGCTCGGCCTTGCCCAGCCGTTCGTCGCGGCCGAGGAGCGCCGCCCCGGCTCTCTGAATTCCCAGGTCGTCGACCGGCCAGACGTCGGGCCGGCCGAGGCAGAACATCAGCAGCATCTCGGCGGTCCAGCGGCCGATGCCGCGCACGTCGGTCAGCGCCGCGATGGCCTCTTCGTCGCTCCAGCGGCGCAGTTGCGATGCGCTGAGCCGGCCGTCGACGAAGTGCTGGGCGAGGTCGCGCATGTAGCCGGCCTTTTGATTTGACAGGCCGACGCCGCGCAATGCGGCGATCTCGCACTTCGCGATGACCGCGGCCGAGAGCCGTCCGCGCGGGCACAGGCCGCGTACGCGAGCGAAGATTTTGTCCGCCGCCGCCATCGAGATCTGTTGGTTGACGATGGCGAAGGCGAGGGTGCGAAATGGGTCACGTGAGAGCGTTGGGCGATAGGGGCCGATGCGGGCGATGATGTCGGCCAGCCGCGCGTCGACGCGCGACAAGTGCGCGATTGCGGCGCTGGCGTGGGCGGCGTGTCCGTCGCGGATCGCCGCGTGCGACGGGGTTTTGGCCGGGCGCGATGCGGGAGAGCGCGGGGCGGGCTTGGGGGGCGCGGCCGAGCGCGGCTTCGCCGGTGGTTTTCTGGTCGGCTTGCCGGCCCGCTTTGTCGCCCCTGGCGCTGTCGATCGGGCGCGGCTTGTCGGCGGCGATGGCGTCGTTCGTTGTCGTGCGTTCAGGGGCGGCTCCTTGAGGCGGTCGCGCCGCCGACTAGAATGCCGCGCAAATCGTAGCTGTAACCGCGCGCCGCAGCTTGCGGCTGGTTTCGAGGATCGCGTGTAGCGCGGTCCGGATCGAGCATCGCGGTACGGCGGAAGGAAGTTATCCGTGGTTCTATGGGTGTTGCGGGGGCTGTGCCTGGCGATTGTCACCGCGATCGCGTGGAACGCGCTCGATTTCGGCGACACCGACGACCCGAAGCAGGCGCCGCTCTTCGTGCTGGGCGCCGTCTTGGTCACGCTCGCGATCATCGTGGTCGATTACGCGTTTCCCCGCAAAAGCCTGGCCGCGCTCTCGGGCGCGTTTCTCGGTCTGGTCGCAGGAATGGTCGTCGCCTACGGGCTGGGCCTGATCATCGATCTGCTCGTCGTTCTCTACGGCGGCTCCAATGTCGTCCCGCTCAGCGTCGTCAGCGGCATCAAGCTCATCACCGGCGTGATCTGCGTTTATCTGAGCATCAGCTTCGTCCTGCAAACCAAAGACGACATTCGCTTTGTCGTGCCCTACGTTGAATTTGCGAAGCAGACGCGCGGGGCCCGGGCGCTGGTGCTCGATACGTCGGTGATCATCGACGGCCGCATCGCCGACGTCTGCGACACGCGGATCATCGACGCCGAGGTGATCATTCCGCGCTTTGTGCTGCAAGAGCTGCAGATGATCGCCGACAGCCCGGACAAGCTGAAGCGCGCCCGCGGACGCCGGGGGCTGGACATGCTGAACAAGCTCCAGACCAATGACAAGATCGACATTCTGATCTCCGACGCACCGCTGCCCCCCAACGAAACCGCTTCGGGTGTCGACGAAAAGCTGGTGGTCTTCGCGAAGAAGATCGACGGCCGGATCGTCACCAACGATTACAACCTGAACAAAATCGCCCAGATTCGCGGCGTCGATGTGATCAACCTCAATGACCTGTCCAACGCGCTGAAGCCGGTCGTCCTGCCCGGCGAAGCGTTTAGCGTCAAGATCATCAAGCCCGGCGAAGAGGCCGGCCAGGGCGTCGGGTATCTCGAAGACGGCACGATGGTCGTGGCCGAAAACTGCGGCGACAAGACCGGCGAGGTGGTCGATCTGCTGGTGACCAGCGTGCTGCAGACCTCGGCGGGCCGCATGATCTTCGGCCGGCCGGAAGGCACGCCGGCGGTGCCGCCGCGACGACGGCGGGTGTAAGGGGGCGACGTGGGCTCGGGCCGCCAAGCGGGCCTTTGCGAGCGGAAGCGCGGTTTTTCGTGAGGCTCAACCCGAGCCCGGTCTGAGCGACGAATGCGAAAGTCGTCAGGGGGTCGGCGTCTCATTCAGTTTGGTGGGCAACTTTTCGCTGATCGTCAGCACGGACAGTCCATCCGCACGGTAGCAGATCGCCTCGCCCTGCAATTCGAGCGGAATATCGATTCGTTCCGGATCGAGCGTGAAAAGGCGCTCGAAGTCGGCGGCGATGCGCGGATCGGCGGCGCCGGGCAGCGTGTGCTCCCAGGCGCTGAGGTAGCTGCGCGTGATCAGGCGGCGGCCATCGGGCGAGACGGCCGCGTCGGTGACGATCGTCAGAGCGCCGGCGGCGGATTGCCCGAGCGGACCGATCTTCACGGCTGTTTGCACCTCGCCGCGGCGCCAGGGTGACGCGAGCTTATAGACGTCGCTGCTGCCGTCGGGCTTTTTGGTCAGGATGTAGCCGTCGCCGGTGTGCGGGTTAACGATGAAGCCCTCGGCGTCGACCGGGCCATCGGCGTATTTCCATTCGAAGATGGCCGGCGTGATGCTTTGCTGCGGCGCTGTGGTGTCTGTCGCCAGGGCCGTCGGCTCGGGGAAACAGAGCAGGCGAACGGTCGCGTGGCGTGCCTGGTTGTCGCCGATGTCGGCGATACAGATTTGCCAATCCGACTTTGCGACCGGCGAGCCGGGGGCTTCGGCCGGGGCGGAGGTCGTCGACGCCAGAGATCGCGCGGGCGCGAGCGAGATCGCCTCCCAGTCGCGATTTTCAACGCCCGCCAGCGCGATGGTGAGTCGCGTTTCGCCATTGCGATCGATCAGAAAGACCAGCGGCGGATTGCCGGAGTCGTTGTGGACGTAGTAGTGATCGGGGAAGCGGCGGCTGGCGATGATGCCGGAGGCCTCGACGATGCGCGGGTCGCGGACTTCGGCGGCCGGGCGGATCGCGCCCTCCGGCGGCAGGGCGCAGGCGATCATCGCCGAGAAGAAGCTGCTGCTCAACAGGAACGTTGTGATGCCGATGCGATTCATGATTTGCGGCAATGTATCGGCGGAGGGGGTTGGGCCGTGAGCCGCGGCGAACGAGTGCGGCGCTGGGGTGATAGACTGCTGGGATCGCTGCGCATTCGCCGGCGACGCGCGCTCTGGGTCTCGCGGCGCACCGTAGGGAGAAGACCATGTTGATCCACCGTCTGCTTCTGCCGGTTTGGCTGATCGCATTTCACGCGACGGCTTCGCCGCCCGCGGCTGACGACGCGTCACGTTCGATGGACTTATTCGCCGGGCGCGCGGGTCTCTTTGTCGGCGTCGCGCGGGTGGGGCCGCGCGAGACGGCAAACGTGCCGGTCGACGACGCGGTCGCGCTCGCGTACCTGTACGTGGTGGAGCACCGCATGCTGCCGCCCAAGCGGACGACGATCGCCCTCTCGGGCGCGCCCACGCCGGAGCGCGCCGCGCAGCTGCGGGCGCTTGAGGAAGCGGGGGTCGAGAGAATCCCGGCGACGCGAGAGGCCGTTCGCGACGCGGTGCGGCGAGTTGCGATGCTCCCGCGGAACTCGGACGATTTCCTGATCGTGAGCCTCTCGTCTGTGGGATTTGAAGTCGACGGGGCGCCGTACGTCGCGACGGACGATACGGACCGCGCCGCGCCGGCGAACACCGCGCTCGATCTGGTGGAGATGGCGAATCTGCTCGGGGCGTCGAAGGCGACCGAACCGCTGATGTTCGTGGATGCCGTTCGCGACCAACTGCCCAGCGGATCGCGCGAGGCGGCCGAGCGGCGCGAGGCGCGTTTTGTCGCCGCACTCGGAAAGACGTCGGGAGTTGACATCATCGGCGCGGTTACGAGCGAGCATTCGCCCGCGCCGTCGTCGCACCCGGGCTTGAGCCGGTTTGCGGCGCTTCTGATCGACGGGCTGCGCGGCGCGGCAGCGAGTCGCCCCGAAATCGGGCTGATCTCGCTCTACGACCTCATCTGCTATGTCGAACCGCGGCTGCGTGGCGAGGTCACGATTGGCGGCGCAGGGTCGGCAGCGCCCCATTATGTGCGCGCCTCGGAGCATGCGCGGACGCTAGTGGCGGTCACCACCAAGGAGGCGGAGGGGGCTTTGCTTGGGTTGCGAACCGCAACGATCTGTCACAATGCAACACTATTGCTGGAAGTGTCTGATGACGCCGATCCAGCCCCGCTCGGAAGTGTGGTGACGTACACGATTCGCGTGACCAGCCAGTTTCCACGCCGCATTTATCACGACATCGAGATCAGCGGAGAGCTGCCGACTGGGTTGAGTTTTCAATCCTCCGACGGACCGACCGGTGCGGCAAAGATCGATGGCCGACGCTTCAATTTTGCAAGCGCGGCGGACATTGCGCCGGGCGGCAAACTGGAGTTTCGGGTGGTTGCGAAGTGTGAGACGGTGGGGGATTCGAGGCTGCGGGTTGAGATGTTGTTCAGAGAAAACGATCGGGGACCCATCGAGGAAACTGAGAGCACGCGCGTTTGGTGATGAGAGCAAAAGGCGAGGCAACTAGGCCATGCGCTTGCCAGCGCCCAGCAGCAGCAGGCTCAGGGCGAAGCCCGGCAACACGCCGAATCCGCAGGGATTCAGCTCGGCGAGCTGTTCGCCCGCGGTCACCGGCTCGGCCACGCTGCCCAGAGGCGGCGCCGTGTTCACGCCGCGATCCGACAGGGGGGCGTCGGCCCCGGCGTCGGTCAAAGCGCGGTAGGCGTTGGCCCGGCCAAAGCCGGTCTTCTCGTCCCAGCCCGAGACGTTGATGTCGTCCGCCGAGTCGACGATCGCGGCGCGAATCTGCGCGGCGGTCCAATCCGGATGGGCGGTGCGAAGCAGGGCGGCGATGCCCGCGACGTAGGCCGTCGCCATCGAGGTGCCGTTGCGGAAGCCATAGCGCTGATTGAGCACCGTGCTGAGGATGTTCACGCCCGGCGCCGCCAGATCGACGGCGCTGCTCGCGTTGCTGAACGCGGCGGGCACGTCGTTCTCGTCGACCGCCGCGATGCCCAGCACGCTGTCGTAGGCCGCCGGATAGAGAACGGCCTGTCCGCCCTGATTGCCGACCGCAGCCACCACGACGACCCCCGCCCGCTCGGCAGCGGCACAGGCGTTTCGCATGGCCGCGCTCGAATCCGGCCCGCCCAGGCTCACGTTGATGACGTGGGCCCCGGCTTTGACGGCGTAGTCGATCGCGAGGGCGACATCGCTGTCGACGCCCTGGCGCTGCGCATCGAGAACCCGCAGCGGCATGATCGTGACGTTGGCGACGCCCGCCACGCCGTCGCTGTAGCGCCCGCGGGCGGCGATGATGCCCGCGACGTGCGTGCCGTGGTCGGCTTCGTCCTGCGGGTTGTTGTCGTCCTGGACGAAATCCCAGCCGCGAATGTCGTCGGTGTAACCGTTGCCGTCGTCGTCGACGCCGTTGGCCAGCTCGCGCGGGTTGATCCACATCCGCAGCGAAAGATCGGGGTGCGATGAATCGACGCCGCTGTCGATGACGGCGACGACGATGGACGGATCGCCCACCTCGACGCTCCAGGCGTCATAGATTCCGAGCTTTTCGAGTGCGTATTGCTGGGAAACGAGACCGGAGACGGGGCGGTCGTCGGAGGGGATGGGGCCGGTGACCGTCGGCAGGTCGCGTCGGGTCTGCGATTCGCCGATGACCGACTCGTCGGCAGCGAACGCGGCGGGGGAGACCGCGCCGCACGCAGCGACAAAAATGCCGAAAATCGCGGATTGGGCGAATCGCGCCGCTGCCATCCTGGTGGCCTTTGCGAAGATGCGTTGTGGAAAATCGCCGAGCCGGCGCAACCCTCGAACTGCGCCGGGCGAATGCTCAGAGTAGCCAATGCGCGGCGCAAAAACTACGGGATTTTGTCGGAATTGCGCGGCGGCCCGCGATTATCGGCACTTGCCGGTAACGCTTACGCGGTCCTCCGCCGCACCGCGCACGGGTCGGTTCCGTATGGGAAGATGAATACAGTGGCAGACGTGTGATAGGTCAACGCGTGCAGGGCCGATATTGCGCGTCTGACACCTTCTCAGCGACTACTATTCGACCACGAATGAACCCCGACAGCGCCATCGCCAAAACCACCCACGTCAAGCCGCCGCGGCCCGGAGCTTTGGACCAGCGTGAACGGACGCAGGCCGAGTCCAAAGGCGGACGAAGACTCTTCCTCTCCGTGATTCTGGAGCGGCTGGCGGCTGCCGGGCGGGCGGAGCGCGCCGTCGCCGATCCGCCGGATGCGATCGACGACGCCGGCGCGGCCCTCGACACGCTGGGCACTGGTCCCGACTCGTCGATGGGCCACCCGCCGCCGCCGCGAAAAGCACGTTCCAACATCAGCATTGGCGAAATCGTCGACCGCACCGAACAGGCCGGCTTTGGCGTCATGATCGCGGTCCTGGCGCTGTGCTCGATGCCGATTCCGGGGGTCTCGGTGCCTTTTGGGCTGTGCATCGCGTTCGGTGCGATTCAGATGCTGGTCGGCATGCACAAGCCATGGCTGCCGCTGCGAATTCGCCGCTATCGGCTGACTTTCAAGCGGCTGGAGTGGGTCGGCTCGCGCGTGTCGGCCTGGACGCGCGGGCTGGAGCGCTTCGTGCGTCCGCGCTTTGAGATCCTCGCGAGAGGCCCGATGTGGCACATTTGCGGCCTCGGCATTTTGATCCTCGCATTGGGCCTGGCGCTGCCGTTGCCGATTCCGTACAGCAACCTTTATTTCGCGCTGCCGCTCTGCATCTACGCCATCGGCCTGCTCGAGCTCGACGGCCTGCTGCTGATGGTGGCTCATGCGATCGTTGTGATCGACGTGGTGCTGATCATCCGCTTTTACGATTGGATTCAGACTCAGATGATCCACATCGTTCAGGCCATCTCCGCCTGGCTGACCTAGCGCCGCGTGCCGCGAGGACGCGGTACGCAGCTTGTTCGAGGTGCGGGAATTCCCCGCGGGGGCGAAGACACGGACAACGGCGTACCGTTGTCCGTGCCACCCGGCCGCGCCACTCGCCGTTTTCCGTGCCACCCCCTCAGGCTGCAATCGCGGCACATTTCACAGTTCGCGACGACTTTTGCGCCAGCGTGTTACAATGCGCCGTTTATTCGGTCGGCAGCCGCCGGACCCCCGTGGTCCGCCGGCGATGGAACCGACCGCGTCCATAGACGGAAGCCTGGGATGGCACGGCCAATCGTCGCAAGCCCGCCGGTGATTCGCGTTCGCGGCGCGAAGGAAAACAACCTCCAGGACATCTCGATCGACATTCCGCGCGATCGACTGACCGTCATCACGGGTCTCTCCGGCTCCGGCAAAAGCACGCTGGCGTTTGACACGATTTACGCCGAGGGCCAGCGCAAGTACGTCGAATCACTCAGCGTCCACGCCCGTCATTTTCTGGAGCAGGTCGGCAAGCCCGACGTCGAGCAGATCGACGGACTGCCCCCCACGCTGGCGATCGGGCAATTCAGCACCACGCCCAACCCGCGCTCGATCGTCGCCACCACGACCGAGATTTACGACTTTCTGCGCGTGCTCTACTCGCGCGTCGGCGGCCCGCACTGCCCGCAGTGCGCCCGACCGCTGATGCGCCGTACAGTCGATCAGATCGTGAATGAGACGCTCGCGCTGCCGCCCGACACGCGGCTGATGATCCTCGCCCCGCTCACCCGCGGCGAAAAGACCGACCTGACCGCCGTCGTGCGTCGCATTCAGCGCGAGGGCTTCGTCCGCGCCCGCGTCGACGGACGGCTGTGCGACGTGGCGGACCTGACGGAGTCCGGCGCGAAGAAGTCGAGCGCCATCGACGTTGTCATCGACCGTCTGCAACCCAAGCTCGCGATGCGCAGCCGCCTCGCCGACGCGGTCGAACTCGCGATGCGCATCGGTGACGGCGTCGCCATCGTCTCGCACGCCGCCGCGAAGGCCGAGGCTCCCGCCGGCGGCGAGGGCGGCGGCTCGGCCGGCGCGGAAGCGTGGCTCGACCACCATTTCAGCGAGCGTTTTGCGTGCAGCGTGTGCAACATCAGCGTCGACGACCTTTCGCCGCGGGCTTTCAGCTTTAACTCGCCCTACGGCGCCTGCGCCGCGTGCGACGGGCTCGGCACGCGGCTGGCTTTTGCCGAAGACCTGATCGTGCCGGAGCCGGGCCTGGCGATTTTGGGCGGCGCGATCGCGCCGTGGCGCGGGCCGAATCAGAAGATCGCCGCCAATTTCGCCAAGATCGCCAAGTCGATCTGCGCCGCGATGGAGGCCTCGCCGGAAAAGCCGTGGGCCACGCTGACGGCGGACGTGCGGCGGGTCTTCCTCCATGGCTCCACGCCGCGCGATCTGGAAGAGCACGGGGTCGAGTTTGAGGGCATCATTCCCAATCTGCAGCGCCGCGCGAAAGCGGCGGGCGGCGACGGCGGGGCGTCGCGGCTGGCCGAGTTCCAAGCCGAGCTGATCTGCGAAACCTGCCGCGGCGCAAGGCTCAAGGCTGCGGCTCTCGCGGTGCGCGTCGAGCAGCGGGGGATCGCCGATGTCACGCGGCTGCCGATCAGCGAGGCGCGGGCGTGGTTCGACGGCCTCAAGTTTGCGGGGGAGGCCGCCGTCATCGCCGCGCCCGTGTTGCGGGAGATCCGTCAGCGCCTGCGCTTCCTCGACGATGTCGGCCTCGGCTACCTCACGCTCGACCGCGCCAGCGCCACGCTCTCCGGCGGCGAAGCGCAGCGCATTCGGCTCGCGACGCAAATCGGCGCCGGCCTCGTCGGCGTGTGCTATGTGCTCGACGAGCCGACCATCGGCCTGCATCAACGCGACAACGAGCGGTTGCTCAAATCGATCCGCGGTCTGGTCGACGCCGGCAACACCGCCATCGTCGTCGAGCACGACGAAGACGTGATCCGCGCCGCCGATTACCTGATCGACATGGGGCCGGGCGCGGGCCTGCATGGCGGACGCATCATCTCCTCCGGCCCGGCGGCCGACGTCATCGCCGATCCGAACTCGATCACCGGCCGCTACATCAGCGGTGAATATGGCATTCCGCTGCCCGAGCAGCGTCGCCCGATCCGCCGCGATTTTCATCTGCAGGTGATCGGCGCCCGGGAGAACAACCTCAAGAACATCGACGTTTCGCTGCCGCTGGGCGCGTTCGTGGCGATCACGGGCGTCAGCGGCAGCGGCAAGAGCACGCTGATTTCGCAGATTCTGCTGCCCGCGGTTCGCCGTCGCGTGATGAAGACGAACGAGCGGGCCGGCGTTCATGAGCGGCTGGTGGGCGCCAATCGCATCGACCGCGTGATCGAGATCGACCAGTCGCCCATCGGCCGCACGCCGCGCAGCAATCCGGCGACCTTTACCGGCGTTTTCGACGAGATCCGCGAGCTCTACGCCAAGAGCAAGGAAGCCAAGATTCGCGGCTACGACGCCAGTCGTTTCAGCTTCAACGTGAAGGGCGGCCGCTGCGAAGCGTGTCAGGGGCAGGGCACGCGACGGATCGAAATGCACTTTCTGCCCGACGTGTTTGTCGAGTGTCAGGAATGCAAGGGCACGCGCTATGCGCGCGAGACGCTCGAAGTGCGCTATCGCGGCAAGTCGATCGCCGAAGTGCTGGAAATGCGGGTCGAAGACGCGCTGGGCTTTTTCGACAGTTTCCCCAAGATTCTGCACGGGATCCGCGCGCTATCCGATGTGGGGCTTGGTTATGTGCGACTGGGCCAGCCCAGCAACACGCTCTCCGGCGGCGAGGCGCAGCGCGTGAAGCTGGCGGGCGAGGTGTGCAAGGGGGCGAGCGCGCCCGCCGGCCCCTCCGCCGCGCGCGGCGCGCAGCGGCCCGCCGAGCGCGGCAAGGGCGAGCCGCACACGCTCTATGTGCTGGACGAGCCGACCTCGGGGCTGCACTTTGCCGACATTCAGACGCTGCTGGCGGTGCTGGAGCGGCTGGTGGATCGCGGTCATAGCGTGGTGGTGATCGAGCACAATCTCGATGTGATCAAGGTTGCCGACTGGGTCATCGACCTCGGCCCCGAGGGGGGCGATGCGGGCGGTCGCATCGTGGCGCAGGGGCGGCCGGAAGACATCGCCCGCGTGGCGGAGAGCTTCACGGGCCAGTATCTGAAGCCGAAGCTCGGCCCCGGCGTGCCGGGCGAGCCGGTGCGGGCGGCGGCGGGCTGAGAAGCGGTGCGTGCGGTAGGGCGGGTTTCACCCGCCGTACGATTCGCGGTGGCGGGCCATGGTTGGGTCGACCCGTCGGGCGGTCGCGCGCTGGGCGGTAGGGGGCTCGTCAGATCACTCCGGAAGTGCGCTCCATATTTCGATGTCGCAGCCGCAGGATCGCACCGGCCGAGACACGATTGGGGTGATGCCGTCGCTCGGGGGGCGGGCTCCGCGCGATAGAATCCGGCCGGAAACTGGAGAACCCCATGCAACGCATCGGAAACTACATCGGCGGCGAGATCGTTCCGCCTGTCAACGGGCAGTGGATGGACAATGTCGATCCCGCCGTGGGCAGGCCCTATGCCCTGACTCCCGCGTCCGACAGCGCCGACGTCGATCGAGCCGTGGCGGCGGCGGAGGCGGCGTATCCGGCGTGGTCGGCGACGTCGGTTGAGGAGCGGGCCGCCGTGCTGATGCGACTGCGCGAGGCGATCGATCGGCGCAAGGATCAGCTTGCGATGGCCGAGTGCATCGATGGGGGGAAGCCGATCACGCGGGCGCGCGATCACGAAATCCCGCGCGTGCTGAGCAACTTTCGCTACTTTGCCGCCGCCATCCAGCACAACCACTCCGAGCTGTACCCCGGGGCGAACAACACATTGAACATGATTCTGCGGCGGCCGCGCGGCGTGGTGGGGCTGATTTCGCCGTGGAATCTGCCGCTTTATCTGCTGACCTGGAAGGTCGCGCCGGCGATCGCGACGGGGAACACGTGCGTCGCGAAGCCGTCGGAGGTGACGCCGATGACGGCCCACCTGTTTGCCGAGATTTGCCGCGAGGCGGAGTTGCCGGCGGGCGTCGTGAACATCGTGCATGGGCGCGGGGCCGAAGCGGGCGCGGCGCTGATCAACCACGAGAGCATTCGCACGGTTTCCTTTACCGGTGGCACGGCGACCGGCCGCGCGATCGCGTCGGCGGTGGCGCCGGGGTTTAAGAAGCTCTCACTCGAGCTGGGCGGAAAAAACCCGACGATCATCTTCGACGACGCCCCGGGCGCGGCGCTGCAGGCGAGCGTCATGGCGGCCTTTGCCAATACGGGGCAGATCTGCCTGTGCGGCTCGCGCATTCTCGTGCAACAGACGATCTACGAGTCGTTTGTGAAGAGCTTTGTGCAGGAGGCGGAGAAGCTGCGCGTCGGCGATCCATTGGACGGCGCGACGCAGATCGGGTCGCTCGTGTCGCACGATCAACTGCAAAAGTCCATCCGCTATGCGGCGTTGGCGCGCGAGGAGGGCGGGCGCATTCTGCTGGGCGGAGAGCGGTTTCGGCCCGCGGCCGAGCGTTGTCGCGACGGGTTTTTCTTTTCGCCGACGGTGGTGGTGGGGCTGGATTCGAAAGCCCGCACGTGTCAGGAGGAGATCTTTGGGCCGATCGTCACGATCGCGCCGTTCCGCGATCTCGACCACGCGATTGCGCTGGCCAACGACACCGGCTACGGCCTGTCGGCGTCGGTCTGGACTCAGAACATCGACAAGGCGCATCGCGTGGCGGGGGCGGTCGATTGCGGCACGGTGTGGATCAACTGCTGGCTGGTGCGCGACCTGCGCGTGCCCTTTGGCGGCACCAAGCAGAGCGGCCTGGGCCGCGAGGGCGGCGACGAGGCGCTGCGGTTTTTCACCGAGCCGAAGAATGTGTGCCTGCGGGTGAATTGATTTCCGGCTCGACAGGCCGCCGGTAACTATCGGCGGATGAGACGCTCGGCGCTGCAGCGCATGGCAGTGATTGGGAATCTTCTTCGTCTCTCTGCGAAGCGTTGCTAAACTCAAAGCCGGATCGCTCGATCCCGCCTGAGGGCGAAATCCTCGGGCGCGGCGCCAGGCTTCAAGCCTGTGCCATGGACTGAGTTTGAGAGGATTCATGGCCGAGATCGAATCAGTGTCGATTCCCGAAGAAGTGCCGGTGTTTCCGCTCCCGGGGGTCGTGCTGTTTCCACACATTGTGCTGCCGCTGCACCTTTTCGAGCCGCGCTATCGCAGCATGGCGTCGGATGCGCTCAGCGGTCCGGGGATCATCTCGCTCGCGTTGCTGCGCCCCGGCTTTGAGCCGCTCTATCACACGTTGAACGCGCCGATCCATCCGGTGGTGTGCGTCGGTCGCATTATCGGATCTGAACGGCTTGCCGCCGGCACGTACAACATTTTGCTGCAGGGGGTCTGCCGGGCGCGGGTGGTACATGAGCGCCAGGATCGCCCCTATCGCGTGGCCACGATCGACGTGATCCCGCCGCCCTCCGCGGATCCGCCCGTTGCCGATGCGCGCCAGGCGTTGCAATCGGCCGTGGGCGAATGCGTCTCCGGCGAATGGCCGCAACATGAGCGATGGCGGAAGCTTCTTTCGGCGGGCCTGCCGCTCGACGCGCTGACCGATGTGATTTCCAGCGACCTGCCGGTCGACGTCGAACTGCAACAGGCCCTGCTGGCGGAGGCCGATTGCGCCACGCGGGCCGGCATGATTGTCGAAGCGGTGCGGAGCATCGCGGCGATCCGCGCCGCGCGTCGTCGGCGAAATGCGATCCGCGGGTCAAGTTCGATGAATTGAAAGCTGGCCCGGCTCGCGTTGCGGATTGCGAAAAGCCCTTCTACACTCGCCGCAGCGAGCTTGGCATCGGGCGAAATCGGCCCGATCCGCCGCTCGCGGATTCCGCGCTCGAAACCAGGAAAAGGTCTGCCATGCAAGTTCCTGTCACCGGCGACTTTACGCCGATCGCACTACTGATCCTCGGGGTCATTGCCCTGGCCGGCGTGATCGCGCTCGCGACGCACCTCATCGGCCCGCAGCGTTCGGGCGATACAAAGATGGCCACGTACGAATCGGGCATGGAGCCGATCGGCGATGCGCGGCGTCGCTTTAACGTCCGCTTTTACCTCGTTGCGGTGCTTTTCATCGTCTTCGACGTGGAATTGATCTTTTTGTACCCCTGGGCGACTGTCGCCGGCAGCTATCACGAGGCCAAGGCCGCCAACGCCGCCTGGGCCAATGAGCTGGCCGCGACAGGCCACACGCCGCTCTATCTGCTCGGCGTGATCATGGTGTTTTTCGTGCTGCTGCTCGTCGGCTTCATCTATGAGTGGCAGAAGGGAATTTTCAAATGGGATTGAAGTCGTTTGACCCCTCCAGCTTCAGCCTCGGCGGCGACGCGTTTGGGCTGACGCGGCTCGATTACGCGGTCGATCAGATCAAGCGCCATGGCGTGAACTGGGCCCGCAAGCACAGCCTCTGGCCGATGCCTTTTGCAACGGCCTGCTGCGGCATCGAGCTGATGGCCGTCGCCGCGAGCCGCTATGACATCTCGCGCTTCGGGGCCGAGGCGATGCGCTTCAGCCCGCGGCAGTGCGATCTGCTGATCGTCGCCGGCCGGGTTGTGATGAAGATGATGCCGGTGCTGCAGAAGATCTACATGCAGATGACCGAGCCGAAGTGGGTCATTTCGATGGGCGCCTGTGCTTCGAGCGGCGGCGTCTTCGACACCTACGCCGTCGTGCAGGGCATCGACCAGTTTGTGCCGGTCGATGTCTATTTGCCCGGCTGCCCGCCGCGGCCCGAGACGATTCTCGAAGGCTTTATGGCGATTCAGCGGATTGTGACCGAGCACGGCATCGTGCCCAGCACCGAGCGCAAGGGCCTCGGATTGGTGGTCACCGCGCCGCCCAAGACCAACGTGGCCCTCGGCCCCGGCCTGGCCGCGAGCATCGGCAATAACTAGGTAGGGTGCGTCCCTCGACGCACCCAACACGAGGATCGCATGGCAGTCGCAGACGTGATGATCGCATTGCAGTCGCGCTTCCCCGAGCTTTCGCTCACCGCCAAGCCGCTCTGCACACTCCCCAACGGCCAGCCCGGCGACCAGGTGTTCGTCCGTGTGCCGGTCGAGCGGCTGCTGGATGTGATGCGGTTTCTAAAAGACGACGCCCGCTGCCAGTTCAACTTTCTCAGCGACGTGACCTGCGTCGACTACCTGGAATATCCCGACGCCGACGACCGCTTCGGCGTCACCTACAACCTCGCCAGCTATCCGCTCGGCCACCGGATGTTCGTGAAGGTCTATGTGAACGACCCCGAACCGGCGGTGCCCAGCGTGACGTCGATCTGGAAAGGCGCCGAGTGGACCGAGCGCGAGGTCTACGACATGTTCGGCATCCGCTTCACCGGCCACCCGGATCTGCGAAGAATCCTGATGCCGCCCAATTTCGTCGATCACCCGCTGCGCAAGGACTATCCGCTGCGTGGCAAGGGCGAGCGCGAGGCGTTTGACGTACTGACGCGAGAGAGTGCTTAGGTAGGGTGGGTGGAGCGCAGCGAAACCCACCATCTGCGTAGGGTGCGTCCCTCGACGCACCGACCGGCGACGAACGGTGCGTCGAGCGACGCATCCCACAATAAAAGGCAACGCCCGATGTCAATCTCCTACGAAGTCGAACCGACAAGGCTGATCCACGATCACACCGACGGCGATCGCTGGACGCTCAACTTCGGCCCCCAGCACCCCGCCACCCACACCACGCTGCGACTCGTGCTCGAGCTCGACGGCGAGCGGGTGATCGGCTGCACGCCCGACATCGGCTTTCTGCACAGCGGCTTCGAAAAAATCGGCGAGCACCTGAACTACAACCAGTATGTGGTCGTGACGGACCGCATGAACTACGTCTCGCCGATGGCCAACAACATCGCCTGGCACCATGCCTGCGAAAAGCTGATGGGCATCGAGCTGACGCCGCGCTGCAAAGTCATTCGCACGATCTGCGCCGAGCTGGCCCGCATTCAGGATCACCTGCTCTGCATCGGCGCCGCCGCGCTCGACCTGGGCGGCATCACCGCCTTCTTCTGGGGCTTCAACGAGCGCGAGTTTGTGTACGACCTCTTCGAGGAAATCTGCGGCGCGCGTTTCACCGTCAGCTACACGCGCGTCGGCGGGCTGATGGCCGACATTCCGCCGGGCTGGACCGAGAAGGCGCTGCACTTCGTGAACAAGCGCATCCCCGAGGCCCTGCGCGACGTCGAGACGCTCTGCTGTCGCAACCGCATCTTCATCGAGCGCACCCGAGGCATCGGCGTCATCAGCCGCGACGACGCCATCAACTGGTCGGCGACCGGCCCGATCGCCCGCGCCTCCGGCGTTCGCCGCGATCTGCGCAAGGACGAGCCGTATCTGTGCTATGCCGACAACTGGGACGGCAAGGGCGCGCCCGCCGTTCAGTTCAAGGTGCCCGTCGCGAGCGAAGGCGACGTATATGCCCGCTTCCTCGTCCGCATCGAGGAAATCAAGCAGTCCTGCAACATCGTTAATCAGGCCGTGAAGATGCTGCCCGAAGGGCCGATCAATGTGATGCACGACGCCAAGGCGACGCTGCCCGACAAGCGCGAGATCTTCTTCTCGATCGAGGGATTGATTCACCACTTCGAGAAGGTGATGACCAATCGCGGCCTGCGCCCGCCGATGGGTGAGGCCTACGGCGCCAACGAAACCGCCAACGGCGAACTCGGCTTCTACCTCGTCAGCGACGGCGGAAACGCCGCCTATCGCGCCCGCTGCCGCCCGCCGAGCTTCATCAACTATCAGATCTTCCCGCGCCTGCTTTGCGGCCACCAGATCAGCGACGTGGTGGCGATCTTGGGCAGTCTGCACGTGATTGCGGCGGAATTGGATCGGTGATTTGGTAGGGCAGGCCGCGGTACTCCGCGCCCTGCCGTTTCGGGGCTCCGAACGCGCGGGTGCGAGCTGGCGGTGAAGCGTGCCGTCGCGGCGCAACGCAGTTTCACGTGAAACACATTTGCCGGGGCGGAGTTAAGTCGGCGCGTTATCGCTCGCCCGTCTGATTGTCAGCCCGCTTTTCCGCGATTGAATCAGCCAAGCATCAGCTAGAGTGATTGCGTGGCCACCATTCCAGCATCATCCACGGACAAGGTCTTCATGGCCGAGGATCGCGTCGAACGCCTATTGCTGCGGGTCACCCAAGCCCTTGATGCGGCCAATGTCCCTTATGCAGTGATCGGCGGCAACGCAGTCGCCACGTGGGTCGCGACCGTCGACGATGGCTTGGTTCGGACGACCAAAGACGTTGATTTGATGATCCGCCGGGGCGACCTCGACGCGGCCGGCGCAGCGGTTCGTGCCGCGGGTCTGGTGCCGGACAGCGTGGACGATATCCCGATTTTCCTGGACCCAGTCGATCCGCGGCCGAGTCGCGGCGTGCAAATCGTCGTCGCGCTTGAATCCATCGACAGAGTCGAAAAGCACGACGCGCCGGACCTCGTGCAGCGCGTCCGATCGGATCGCGGCTATTGGGTGATCGACCTCACGAGCCTGATTATCATGAAGCTCCAAGCGAATCGCCTTCACGACAAAGCCCATGTCGGCGACTTGTTGCAACTGGGCCTGATCACGCCTGCGATCGTTCGCGATCTGCCCGCTGAGTTGAAGACGCGCCTGCTCAAAATCCGCGACGAGATCGAGTGGCCCGATGGGCCGCCGGCGCTGGAGTAGATAGGCGTCTCGCCGCGTCTGCGCCGCACGGACGCGAGAGGATCGGTGCCATGTCCCACCGCCCGACCTTCGATGAAGAGTTGCTGTCGTACCTTGGCGTCAGCTTCGCATCGGCGTTCACGTTTGCGATCGTGTTTGTGATCGTACACACGCTTTCGCTCCCGAAGAGCGACGCCGCGTATGGCAGCAATCCGTTCGCCAACCCATTCATTTCCCAGGTGATGTGCTTCGTCGCCGGTGCATCGGCGCTGGTGGCATTTCCGTTCTACGCGTGGCTTGGTCGCGGCCTCCCCGCAGACCGCGTCGGCTGGGTCGCCGGCGCGGTGACGCTGGTGTGGATCATCGCAGCGACGCCGTTCCTCGGTCCCATCGGCTGGCTCGGCTCCTACGCCGCGCTGCTGGTCGGGCTGATTGTGGCGCGGGTGGTGGTGCGTCCGTATCCACAAAAAATCACGTGATTCGATTTAGCAGCATCGCCGCAGATTTGAAGTCGGGTTCCCCGCGGCAATGCCCCGCAAAGCATCTCTATTGCGGACGGTCGTGGGGCGATGGAGATTCGAGCCGATTAGCCTCGCGCCGGCACGATCGTCCCGACGCACTCCCCGAATCCGATGCGTGTTTGGCCGTCCGAGCTGCGGCAGCTCGCGCTCATCACCACGCTATCCCCATCGTGGAGAAAGCGCCGCTCTTCGCCGCTCTGCATCTTGATCGGCTTCGTGCCGCGCCAGGCGAGTTCGAGCATCGAGCCGTAGGAATCCTCGGTCGGGCCGCTGATCGTGCCGCTGCCGAGCAGGTCGCCGGGGCGCATACGACAGCCGGTGATGCTGTGATGGGCGAGCTGCTGCGCGACGGTCCAATAGAGGTGGCGATGGTTGCTGCGACAGATCGTCTGTGGCAAGGGCTGCTTTGCCGTGGCGAGCGCGACCTCCAGAGCGATGTCGTAAGACCAGCCCGCCGCGGGTTGTTCGGCGACGTCTCGCTCTCGCAGCAAATAGGCGAAGGGCTTCGGCTCCTGAGCCGGCGGCGCGACGCGAAACGGCGCCAGCGCCTCGAACGGCACGATCCAGGGAGAGATCGACGTCGCGAAGTTTTTGGAGAGAAACGGCCCGAGCGGCTGATACTCCCAGGCCTGGATGTCGCGGGCCGACCAGTCGTTGAGGATCACCATGCCGAAGAGGCGCTCTTCGACGCGGTCCATCGGGATCGGCTCGCCCAGCGCGTTGTCGGGGCCGCCCAGGAAGACGCCCATCTCCAGCTCGAAGTCGAGTCGCTGCGACGGGCCGAACTTCGGCGCGGGGTCGGCGTCGGCTTTGGTCTGGCCGCTCGGCCGGCGGATCGGCGTGCCGCTGAGCACGACCGTGCTCGCGCGGCCGTGATAGCCGACGGGGATGTGAAGATAGTTCGGCATTAAGGCGTTTTCGGGGCCGCGAAACATCGTGCCGACGTTGAAGGCGTGATGGCGCGAGGAGTAAAAGTCGGTGTAGTCGCCGATCTCGACGGGCAAGTGCATTTGCACGCGGCTCAGCGGGATGAGCGATTTTTCGCGCAGCGCCGCGTTGTCGCGGAGCTCCGGATTGTCGGCGGCGAGCAGAGCTTGCAAACGCGTTCGAACCGATCGCCACGCCGTGTGCGGCTTGGACATAAAGTGATTCAGCGTAGAAGCGTCAAAGACCCGCTCCTGGCCGAGGGTGGTGTTTCGCAGGAGGCCCGCGGTCTCGACGGCGCGCAGGTCCAGAACGTGATCGCCGATGCGGACGCCGGGTCGCGGCGAGGGATCGGGCGCGTCAGAGCAAACGCCGTAGGGCAGATTGGCGAGCGAGAAGGCGGAGTTGTCGGCGCTGGGAACAAACGATTTCATCGGTCAGGCCCTCAGGGGCGTTGCCCCGTGGCGGAGTTCGTCGGCCGGCGGGCCGCCGGCAGCTACGAAGACAATTGGCCAGTCTCTACACTCTCGCCGATGGCCACGCGAAAGCCAAGCACGGCGCGAAAATCCGGGGCGAAGCAATCGACGCCGCAGCGCTCGGGTGCGGGCCGCGATCGCGTCGCCGCGCGCCGGCCGTCGGAAGTCGACCCGGCGATCCTTGCGGAATTGAACGCGGGCACGCGCGAAACACGTAATCTGGCGGAGGGGCTCGCGATCGACTTTGCGGCGCTGCTCCGCCCTGTTTTGGGCCGGCTCGCCGCCGCCGACGCGGCCGCTCTCGCGCCGGGCGTGCCCATCACCCGCCGCATGTCCGCGGCGGCCGCGATCCTCGACGCGCACTTCGGCAATCGTGAGGCGTACGAGACATGCCGCACGCATTGCTCCGACACGCTTCGCGGCGTGGCGGCGTACATCGTCGCGCTGGACCCCACGGCTGCGCTGGCCGAGCGGCTGCGGCTGATTCGACCGCTCGCCGATGACACGCATTTCGGCGTTCGCGAATGGGCTTGGCTCGCGATGCGCCCGTTCATCGCGGGGCAATTGCCGCGGGCCATCGACGAACTGAGACGATGGACGGGCGCCGGGTCGGGGGCACTGCGGCGTTTCGCGAGTGAATCGACGCGGCCGCGCGGCGTTTGGTGCACGCACATCGCGGCGCTGAAAGCCGATCCGTCCCAGGGCTTGCCGATTTTGGAGCCGCTGCGGGCCGATCCGGAGAAATATGTGCAGGACTCAGTCGCTAACTGGCTGAACGACGCCGCAAAATCGCAGCCGAAGTGGGTCAGGGAGTTGTGCGGACGCTGGATGCGCGAGTCCGCCTGCGACGCGACGCAGCGCATCTGCAAGCGGGCGCAGCGGAGCATCGCTTGAAGGCGCTCGTCACCGGCGGCGGCGGCTTCGTCGGCTTCGCGCTGTGCGAGCGGTTGCGTGCGCTCGGCTGGGATGTTCGATCGATTTCGCGCGGCGACTACCCGGCGCTGGCGAAGATCGGCGTCGATCACGTTCGCGCCGACCTTGGCGACCGCGACGCCGCGCTTGCCGCCGCACGCGGGTGCGACGCGGTGTTTCACGTCGCCGCGAAGGCCGGCGTGTGGGGGCCGTACGGCGACTACCACCGGGCCAACGTCGTCGCGACCGAGAGCGTGATCGAGGCTTGCCGAGCGGCGGGCGTTTCGCGGCTCGTTTTCACCAGTTCGCCGAGCGTGGTGTTCGACGGGCGGAGCATGGAGGGCGTGAACGAGTCGGTCCCCTACAGCCGCCATCCGCACTCGCACTACAGCGCCACGAAGGCGCTCGCCGAGCAAGCGGCGCTGGCGGCGAACGGCGCGAATCTGCGAGCTTGCGCGCTGCGGCCGCATCTTGTCTGGGGCCCGCGCGACAACCATATCTTCCCGCGGCTGACGGCGCGGGCGAAGGCGGGGCGGCTGCGGATCGTCGGCGACGGAACCAATCGCGTGGATGTGACCTACATCGACAACGCGGTCGAGGCTCACATCCGCGCGGAAGAGGCCCTGCGCGATTCGGCCTCGCCCGCGGCGGGTCGGGCGTACTTCATTAGCGACGGCGTACCGGTCAACGCGTGGCAGTTCATCAATCAACTGCTGGCATGCGCCGATCTTCCGCCCGTGACGCGGCGCGTTCCGCTCTGGGCGGCGAGCGCCATCGGCGGCGTGCTGGAGACGGTCTATGGGATGCTCGGCAGTTCGACCGAGCCGCCGATGACCCGCTTCGTCGCGCGCGAGCTGGCGACATCGCACTGGTTCGATATCAGCGCGGCCCGGCGGGATTTGGGCTATCGAGCCGTGGTGGATCAGGCGACGGGATTGGCGCGGCTGCGGAGCTTTTGGCTGGCCAGCGCCGCTACGTGATGCTTGTCAGTGTTCGACCTTGGACAGAAATCCGACGCTCGAAGCAAAGCACTTCTCTCGAAATGCGTCGCGCCACTTCGCGTCGGCCCGCTCTTCTTCGCGCAGGTCGTCGAGGTTGGCGCGGCAGCGCGTGCAGCCGGCGACGTCGGCGTGGAACTCGACATAGCGCGTCCAGTCTTCATCCAGCGCTCCCAGCAGATATTTGCCCAGGGTGGAGCGCTTCAGACATGAGACGCCCTCGTCGCGCCAGACGCGGCCGATCGAGCTTTCGCGGGCCAGGTCGGCCTCGCCGAACTCGGGCAGCGCCAGGGCCAGGGCTCGTTTGCGCCATTGCTCGACCACGCGAAACTTAACGCCCGCGATGGCCGTCTCGGTCAGGTCGAGGTCGGCCGCGACCTCTTTGTTGCGCATGCCGAGCACAACCAGCATCTCGACCACGACCAGCTCTTGAAAGCGGCGCTCGATCTGGCACCGCTCGACCCAATCGCGGAGCAATCCGACCAACGCGGCGCGCTGCGCGTCGAGCGACTCGCGGGTGATCGCCGCGTCATCCGGGCCGCTTTCGCTGACGCCGATTTCGTCGGCCTCGTTTGCTTCCAGCCCATCGATGGAGACGCGCTTGCCGCGCTGCCGGCGAAAGTGGTCGTGCAGCTTGTGACGCAGGATCGCGAAGAGATAGGTCTCGATCGAGCGCGAGCCGTCGAAGGTGGGCAGGCTGCGCAACAGGCCGATGAAGGTGTCCTGCACCAGATCCTCGGCTTCGTCGCGGTCGGCCAGCATACGCCGCGCGAAGCTGGCCAGGCGGCCCTGATAGCGGCTGATGAGATCGCGCCAGGCGCGCTCGTCGCCGCGCTGCACGGATTCGATCAGGAGTTGTTCGGCGGAAGCTTCGGACATTACAGAACCCGGCGGTCAGGATTGTCCGCAGGAGTTCCCGGCGAACTGCAGAACATTGTATCGCGCGGCGAACGGCGGCTGCGATGATGATCCCCGGTCGAAGTGAGCCGCGGGGTTGGCCCGCGCGGCGCCTCGAATTGCGGCACGCTCAACCGGCAGGACGCGGCTTTGAGCGGCCGCTAATACCCGCGGGTCGCCAGCCGCACGCGCCGGTTGGTCATCGATCGAAGAATGATGTATGCACCGACCGCCGCGCCCATCGCGGGCAAGACGGGGGCCACGCGCGATCGGCCCGACGAGCTGTGCGAACTCGACCTCGTGCTCGACTTCGAGCTCTTCTTGGATGGCGCGATCTCGCTCCAGATCGAGTCCAGGTCGTCGAGCTTCAGCACCACCGCCGGCTCCGCCTCGATTTCGAACTCGGCCCCGCCTTGCGAATAGGTGAACCCGCCCGGCGGCGGAACGACGGGGACGCTCGGCGGTCGCGGGGCCGTCGGTCCGCGGGCTGCGTTGCGGCTCACGCCCTCCGCCTGCGCGGCGAGGCGCTCCGCCAATCGCTCCAGTGCACCCTCGCGCCCGCGCGCTTCCAGCTCCGCCAGTCTGCCGAAGATGATCTGCAGCGACGAGTCGATTGCAGCCTCGCCGTCCTCGGCGAAGTCGGTCTCGAAGAACGACTCTTCATTTTCGGGGGCCCAGCGATACTTGCGGAGAAAATCCTCAAAGCTGTCGTCGAACTTCTCGCGCAACTCCGCGGACGCCTCGTGCCACGCCTGCTCCGCGGCCGCCTGCCGCTCGGCCGCCCACGCCGCGAATCGCTCCCGCAGCGCCGCCAGCGTCGCCTCGCGAATTTCGGCCCGCGCCGGCCCCGCCGCCGCGCCGGCGACATGACGCTCGCCGCGCTTGTTCGGTTCGGCTGACGACGATGAATAGAGCACCAGCTCTCCATCGCGCCATTCGCGCGTCAGCGTGGTGCCCCGCGGCGGATCGGTTGCGAGCGACTCGAGCGCCGCGAGAAGTCCAAGCAGAAACGCTAACCAGGTCGCCGGACGAAACATGATCCATCACTCCATTGCGTTCGACCCGGTGGGCCGTTGAGCAGGGCTTTGCCTTTTTCCCGCAGTGCGTTCGGCGGCTACTTCGCCACCACCACGCGGCGGCGCTTCGGCCACAGAAGAAACGTGAAGGCGGCAAATGCCATGCCGATTGCCGACACCACCGCACCCTTGTCGTCGCCGTTGAGCGCCTTGAACGCGATCTCATCGCTCAGGAGTCTGGCGATCACGCTTCCGGCCGAGCCGAGCAGAACGCCGTACAGTCCGAGTGTGGCGCCGACGCCGAGCAGACCGCGGAAGAAGTGGCCGCCGCCGTCGCTACGACGCGAGACCAGCAGCAACAGGCCGCCGATCACGCCGGGGGCGAAGACGGTCGCCGCGGGCCAGCGAACGTTGACGCTCTCATGAGGCGAATTCACGCTAAAGCTGCGGGCACTGATCGTCACCTTTCCGTCATCGACCTGCTGCGGTTCGACGTTGTAATACGCGCCGGCCCACGCCGCGCCGACCAATAGCAGTAGCGTGCCGAACATGCCGAGCATGCCGTTAAACGTCCGCACGAAAAAGTTGGGCCGCTCGTATTCGCCGCGCACCGGCGTGCCGGCGCTCGGCACCGGCGCCACAGGCGGCGCGTAATTCACGGGCATCGGCGGAGCGGCCTGCGGCATCGCCTGGCCGCGCAGCACCGCCTCGTGCGCCGCGGCGGTTGCGGCTGCGGTGGCCTGCGCACCGTTTGCCGCCAGCATCGCGCCGCCGTAGCCCGGCGACTGCGG
>JALHOX010000014.1:0-5077 GCA_022842805.1 Phycisphaerae bacterium
GATGGCGACGACGATGAATTTTCCGAGAATCAGATCAACCGAGGAGACAGGCGCGACCATCAGCGTTTCGAGCGTGCCGCGCTCGCGCTCGCCGGCGGTCAGGTCGATGGCCGGATAAATGGCGCCGGTGATGGTCATCATGATCAGAATCAGCGGCACGATTTGTGCGATGACGGATACGCCCGACTTTTCCGGCGAGGCGATATTGGACGACGCAATCTTCAGCGGTTCGATATAGGCCCGCGCGAGGCCCAGCTTTCGCAGGCGCTGTTCGGTGAGCGCCTCCGCTTTTCGCGAAAAGATGCCCGCGAGACCCGTCTGCGCCATCTGCGCGCGAAAATCGGTCTCGTCGACAAACATGGTGACCGCGAGCGATTCCTGATCATCCGCTGTCGGCGGTCGACCTTCCATCGTGATGCCGACGTGGACGGCGCCCTCGCGGATCGCCCGCCCCAGGTCGGGGATCACCAAGATCTCATACTTCGGCGGCCGCTCGTAGACGTTTTGTCGGGCCGCGGCGACGGCCTCGTTCTCGCGTTCTCTCGTCGTCAGCGGCGGCTTCACCGGTCGAGAGGTGGCGTCGTTCGTCTCCGGCTGTTCGTCCAGGCCCGGAAGTTCTTCGGCCGCCACGCCCGGCGCGCCCTTGCGCCGCGCCAAGTCAGTGTCGATCAGTTGTCGCAACCATCTCCCCACCGCTTCGTTCTGCACGCCGACGGTGAACGTCTCCTGGCGCAGCCGCGACGTCTGATACTCAAACGCCTGCAGCGAGCCGAGCATCAGCGCCGGATAGAGCACGATGGGCAGGAGCACCATCGCCAGCACGGTGCGATGATCGCGCAGCGTGTCGCGGGCTTCTTTCAGCCAGATGGTGTTAATGCGCGAAAGTCGGCTCATCCGGATGCACCAGCGAGAGGAATACTTCGCTCAATCGGTCCTTGCCCGTGCGGGCGCACAGCTCGGCCAGGCTGCCTTCGGCGATCAGGGTGCCGCTGTGCATCAGGCCGATGCGCCCGCACAGCCGCTCGATTTCGTCGAGCGCGTGGGTGCTGAGGAGAATGGCCTTTCCCAGCGCCGCCTGCTGCGCGATGAAGCGCAGAATCAGCCGATTGCTGATGACGTCCAGTCCCAGCGTCGGCTCGTCCATGATCAAGATCGGCGGATCGGCGATCAGCGCCCGGGCGATATTCGTGCGCTGCTTCTGTCCGGTCGAGAGCGCGCCGCAGCGCGTTTCCTTGAATTTGTGCATCTCCAGCAGCTCGACCAGCGCCTCTACCCGCTCGTCGATCGCCTCACGCGAAAGATCGTAGAGCACGCCGAAATAGCGCAACACTTCGATCGGCGTCAGCCGTGCGTAGAGACCTGTGTTGGAGGTGAGAAAGCCGATCTTGCGGCGAACGAACTCGGGCTCGTCGGTCGCGTCGTAGCCGCTGATCTCCACCCGCCCCGACGCGGCCCGCAAAAGGCCGCTCACGATCCGCAGCGTGGTTGTCTTGCCCGCCCCGTTCGGTCCCAGCAAACCGTAAATCTGCCCCGCCCGCACTTCGAAGCTGACATCGCGCACGGCTTCGATCTCGCGCCCTTCGGGCGTCGGGAAGAGCTTGCGCAAATTCACCGCGCGAATCAGCGGCGGCGCGGCATTTGACGCGTCCGCGGCAACAGCCGAGGGTGCGGGCGCTTCGGATCGCGCGATTTCATTCGCCGCCGAGAGTTCCAAACCGTCGTTCCCTGCGCCGCCCGCCCTCCGCGGATTGCGGAGCGCCCGGCGGCAGCTGCTGTCGTGGCGGCGTGGTCGCCGCGCGGCCAGGGCCGGCTATCGGACCTGAACGAACGGATGGTAGCGGCGACTAGTCGAACAAATCCTCCAAATCATCGAAGAAGTCGTCAAAGTCATTATCGAAACCGCACGAATAGCAGCCGAACGGCCCGCCAAATCCGCCGAACGGTCCGCCGAAAAACGGATTGCCGTAAAAGAACCCGCCTTCGTCGAGATCGAGCTCATCCGCCAACTCTTCGATGCCTTCAAAAAACTCCTCGGTGTCGCCGCAGCCGGTGGTGACGGGCAGCCCGAAAGCGAGCAGCGAACCGAGCGCGATAGGGGCGATAAACCGACGGTTCATGTCTCTATGGACCTCCAAATCGAACATCCGATAATCGAACGGGCGATTCACAGCGGCACGCGGCCGACCTCATACCGGCAGCCGCGGACGCGCGCGGCCCGCCAGTTGGCGCCGCGCTAAATCCACAGACTCCGACGGAGTACGACGGGGTTGTATTCAAATCGGAACGCTCCCCCCGGAGACGCGGCGATCGCTAGCGGCTCGACTGAATCGTCGTTTCGGCGGTCCGCTTGCGCTCTTCGCGGGCGCGAGCCGCGTTCGACTTGCGGAACTCATCCATGCCAGCCGGCATCGGGAACGCCGCCGCGGCGTCGAAGTCGTAAAGACCGCATTCCTCGGTGAGCGGGGCGGCCAGATCGTCATAGACGAACTGCTTGAGCGACAGCGGCAGATTACGCCACAGCTTCACTTTGTTAATCAGCGTGTTCTGACCTGGCGCGGGCGTCGCGAGGATGGTGCTCAAGATGTCCTGCTGAATGTCGCCGAAAGGCGGCAGCTTGCGGCGTTCGGCGAGGTCGGTCTTTTTGTCTTCCATGTACTTGTTCCATAACTCCGAGGCGCGCTCGACGGCCTTGTTGTAGCGCGAGACTTTGCCGCGCGAGAGCTCTTCATAGCCCATGCTGAGCATCTCGCTGATCGCCGCGTAGGCGTCGCGATAGTTCGCCAGACTGTCGTAGAAGCGCGCCATCGCGAAGTCGTGCAGCGGGCGGGCGTAGTTGTCCTGCAGCTCGCCGTCGGGCTTGCGGCCGTAGGCGTTGGCGAGATAGCGGTAGTAGTGCATGGCCTCGGCTTCGCGGCCGCGGATGTAGAGCAGACAAATGGCCTCGGTCAGAAAGTTCACGTGGCCGACGCGATAGATGAACCCAACGCCGCCGCCCTCTTCCGGCTTGGGGTCGAGGAAGCTGCCGTAGCGAACGAAGGCGCGGTGCATGGCGTCGACGAAGTTGAGGTTGGGGTTGGTGTCGATGTACGACATATGCACGTTGGCAGGGTCGGGCTCAAAGGTCAGGTCGCCGCGCGAGAAGAGGTTGCGAACGCTGAAGAACATCAGGCGCGCGGTGTTGACGCGGTCGTTTTGGAAGGTGCTGAGCGTTTCGCCGCCCTTGATGAGCGAAAGCGTGACCCAATAGAGCGAGTGGGCGTCGACGCAGCGCCAGTCGAGCGCACCGAACTCGCGCACGCAGAACTGCATGTGCGAAAGATCGAGCTTGTAGACCTCGCGCAGCACTTTTTTCTGCAGATAGTGGTAGACGGCCTGCGCCGGGGCGGCGAACTCGTCGCCGCCGAGGGCGGCGCGGAACTCGCTCAAATCTGACTCTTTGGCCGATTCGAGCGGAGTGCCACGACGCAGGGAGAGCAGGATCGACGGGGGGTCGACCAGCTTGCGATAGCGCTTAAAGAAGGTCCACGCCAGGCCGCCTTCGTTCCAGTAGTCGTCTTCGGTCAGCGGATCGTCACGCAGGATGACGCCGACGCGGCGCAGCCGGCTGACGATCGCCGCCGCTTCGGGGTCGGCCATCAGGTCTTTGAGCTTGTCCGGGGCCTGGGCGATCTTTGAAATTTCGTCGTACGCCGCGCGCTTGGCGACCTGCGCCTCAAACTTGTCGCTGGCGCGGTCGAGCTCTTCGAGTTGTTCGGCGGTGGGCGGCTTGCGGTCGACGTAGTAGACCAGCGGCTCGTTCTTCATGCGCTCGCGGATCTTGGCGTCTTCCAACTCCGCCAGGCGGGCCAGCTTGAGCATGAGCTGGTCGTCGGCAACGCCGACCGGCTCAAACTCGCCGGGCTTGTCGATGGCTTCGACCGGCTCGGGCGGCGCGCCGAAGATGAGGTGCATGCGCCAGGCCCAGTTGCACTTATAGACGTAGTGATAGTCGTCGACCATCTCGCCCATCTTGTTGTTGTAGATCCAGGCGAGTTGCTTATAGAGGTTGAGCGCGCGGGGGTTGAGCGGGATGCCCTGATCGCGGAGCAGCTTGGCGCCGTTGTAGACCCAGTTCCAGCGCTCCTGCGGCGTGTAGGTCGTGACCGAGATGTTCCAAGCCTGGTTCCAACTGACGAATTCCCAGACCGAGGGGAAGCGCGGCTGGAGCGTGCAGATCCAGTTGCCGAGCTCGACCGCGTCGAAGTAGCGACCCTGCTCCTTGTAGTTCTCCGCCCGCAGAAACGCGATGTTCGTCAGCAGGCTGCGAAACGCGCCGAAGGCCTGCACAAAGAACGCATACTCCGGCGGAGTGTTCTTTGCGATCTCGGCTTCGTCGCCGAAGGTCGTGAGCTTTTTGCGGCCTTCATTGATGCCGGGGACGAGGCGCGAGGCGGCGAAGATCAGCCCGCAGCATGCGAGCAGAGCGACGACTTGCACCCGACGTGGAGTGGACATCGACGAAATCTCCCAGCGCCCCCGCGCTCGAAATCACAGATTTTCAATCAATAGATGCTATACCTGCACTGCCGCGATCTCCCGTCGGGAGAAAATGAACCAGCCGACGGTCAGCAGCACGACGCCCGAGAAGGCCAGCATGCGGCCGAAGCCCTGCCCCAGCAGCGCGTAGCTGATCACCTCGCCGTCGACCAGTTTGCCGCCGCCGCTGAAGGCGACGAAATCCGGGAAAACGTGGAGGAAGGGGACCAGGAAGTATTGCCGCACGAATGGGCCGAAGCGGCCGTAGGGGTCGACGTCGGCGTCGAACATCTGCATGTTGGCGCCGATCGACTCCATCCAGAACGGGTGCGCCACGCCGATGAGATAGACCGTGAAGGTGCACAGACAGGCGACCGGGAAGGAGACAAAGGTGCTGAAAAACAGGCCCATGGCGGCCAAAAACGCGAGCTGCAGGAAAATCAGCGTGACGGCCCGCACGAAATTGGCCTCAAACGTGTCGACCTTGTAAAGAATTTCCAGCGAATTGTTGTCGGCGAAAAAGATCTTGACCGGATCGTTGGGCGAGAGCGGGTTGGTGACG
>JALHOX010000014.1:5087-25225 GCA_022842805.1 Phycisphaerae bacterium
CACGGCCTTGCCGTCCTTGATCAACTGCTTTCCGCGGATCAGGAACTGATGTCGCTGCGCGGCGCGCTCTTCGGTGACGATTGCGGGGGTGATGGGGTAGCCGGTGGTGGGGTCGACGAACTCCCACTGGCAGTACAGGATTTCCATCAGCGGCAACGGCAACCCGCGGGCCTTGAAGCGGATCTGCATCGCCTCATCGTCGCTGCCCGGGGGGATGAGCCTTTCGAAACGGAAGTCGCGATATTGCCCGTCGGCGATCATGCGCCAGTCGTTTTCGGCCTGATTCAGCCGCTCTTTGAAGGCGTTGGCGCGCATGGCCTCGTCGGCGGCTTTCATGCCGGTTTCGGCGATGGCGCCCGATTTCGCCAGATCGATCACTTCTTGCGCGGCGCGCTGCCGCCATTCCTCTTCGGGCTTGATGGGCTGCGCCGCGGCGCGGGCGGTCCAGATGACATCGTTGAGATTGATGCGATCGCGCTCGAAGCCGACCTTTTGCGCTTTGATCAGCCGGGCGAAGGCGTAAATCGAGATTGCGCAGAGCGTGACCAGAACGAAGTTGAGCGCCATGACGCCCAGCCACTTGCCCAGCAGCACCTGAAACCGGGCCACCGGCTTGGTGAGCACGAGGTGGATCTGGTTATAGCGCAGCTCATTCGAGAGCGTGGCGCAGGAGAGAAACACCGTCGCCACGCCGAGGAAAATCGTTACCGCGGAGAGGGAGTAAGACAGGAAGGTCTGCAAACGGCCGGTCACGGTGTCGTCGCCCCGCAATGCGCCGGGCATCAGCAAGAGCAGGAACGCGAGCACGAGGATGAAGACCAGCACGATGCGCATCCGCACCGCTTCCCAGAACGTGAGCCGTGCGATGGCCAGGGCCGCGTTCACGCGCCACCGCCTTTTTTCGCGTCGTCGCCGCCGAGCAGATCGGTGAGCACGCCGCGGTCGACGTTGGCGGTCGGCTTGGGAATGACCGGTTCGGGGGCCGGAGCGCTAGGGACGGGCTTCGGCGGAACGCCGCCGTCGACCAGGTCGGTCAGGACGCGCTCGCTGCGCGACGGGCCGCTGGGGGCCGCCACGGGCTCGGGTTTCGCCGGGACCGGCTCTGCGGCGCGGGTGAGCTGCGACAACACGTCGTCGCCCTCACCGGTCTTGCCCAAAAAGCCGGCGATCGCGCCCGCCTGCGCGGCGCCGCCGGTTTCGACGCGGGATTCGTGGGCCTCGCGAACCACGCGCAGGAACAGTTCTTCGAGCCGGACGCGCGGCGTGGAGACCTGAAAGGACTTGCCCTCGCGCTCGCGGATGACTCGCTGCACCTCGGCTAGTGTCTCGGGTCGCAGCGCCGCGACATCGAGCTGCATCTGGTCGTTTCGCGCCAGCACTTCGTCCATGGTGCCGCTGACCTGCACCCGTCCGCCGTAAAGGATCGTGACCCGCTGGCAGACTTCCTCGACATCCGCCAGCAGGTGGCTGGAGAGCAGGATCGTCTTTTTCATGACCGTGCCGACGCGGACGATGATCTCTTTGACGAGACGCGAGCCGATCGGATCGAGGCCGCTGGTCGGTTCGTCGAGAATCAGCAGATCGGGATCGTTGATCAGCGCCTGGGCCAGGCCGATGCGGCGTTGCATGCCCTTGGAATACTCGCCGACCGGCCGACGGGCCGCCGAGCGCAAGCCCACCATCTCCAGCAGTTCCTCGATGCGCTTGTTGCGTTCGGCACGGGGGATCTGAAAGAGGCGGCCGTAGAAGTGCAGCGTCTCGCGCGCGTTGAGAAAGCGATAGAGGTAGGACTCTTCGGGCAGATAGCCGATCCGCGATTTCACGTTTACATCGCTGGCGGGCTGGCCGAAGACGGCGATCCGCCCGCGCGTCGGGTGCAGCAGGCCCAGGAGCATCTTGATGGTGGTGCTCTTGCCGGAGCCGTTGGGGCCCAGCAGGCCGAAGATTTCGCCGGCATGGACCTCGAAATCGAGATCGCGCACCGCCTGCACGCGGGCCCGCCGCCAGAAGTCGCGGTAGACCTTCGACAACCCGACCGCCGAGATGACTGCACTGCTCACGATAAGACTCTCATTCGACGCTGTTGCCGCGTGGGGCCGGCGGTGCGGCCCATCGCCGCGCCGCGATTTACTTGCGCTTGCCCTGGATGCGTTCGATTTCGCGCTGCCGCTCCAGGTCGGGATCGCGATTGACGGTGATGACGGTGCGTTTGCTGCTCGGCAGATAGAAAACTTCGTTCTCGGGGTTTTGCAGCACCGCCGCACGCATCTCGTCCCACAGCAAAATCCGCGTGAGTTGCGGGTCGCGGTCGTGCTGCTTGGACCACTGCGTGAAGATCTCGTACTCGCGCTTGACCGATTCGAAGGTCTCATTGGCCTCGGCCGCGGCCGAGCGCAGCCGCGCGGCGACGTCGCCGCCGGCTTGCTCCAGTTCGGCGTCGAGCTGTTTGCGGACTTCGGCCAGCTCGTCCTCGGGCGCGCCGAGGAGCTGCTTGTTGCCGTAGACGCGGATGGTTTCGAGCAGCCGCGCATTCTGCATGCCCGCGGTCTTGTTCAAAATCTCGGTCGCCTCGGCCCGGGCCTTGTCCTCGGTCTCCTTCTTGCGGTTCTCGGCGTCGCTCACTTCGCGATAGGCGCTGCGAACGCTGGGCGGCTCGACCAACTCGGGGACGACGCCGACGACCTCAACGCCCCAGCCCAGCTCGCCGATCTGCGAACGCAGGCGCTCGCGCACCGCCGCGCCGACCGCGCTCATGTCGCCGCGGGTGACGTCTTCGAATCGCCGCCAGGACATCTCGCGCAGGATGGCCGACTCGGCGAGCCGGCGCAACATCGGCTGCACCGCTTCGGCGCTTTCGCCGATGGAGCGGACGAACGCTTCGCCGTCAGCCACGCGGTATTCGACGCGGAAGATGCCGTGCGCCAGGTTCTTGTCGCCGGTCAGCAGCGCACCGTCGGAGCCGGGGGTCAGGCTCTCCTTCATCATTTCGACGCTTGCCAGCGGCATGGTCATCTGCTCGGGCATGCGCTGAAAGCAGAAGGTGTCGATGATGAGCGTCGAGGTCTTGCCCGACAGGCGAATCTTCTCATCAAACGGATCGGGCAGCGCCAGTTGCCAGCCGGGCTCATGCACCGCGGTGTTGGTGGCTGCGTTCATCACCAGTCGGCCGAAGCGCACCAGCAGCCCCTGCTCGCCGGTCTGAACGCGCGAGATGCCCGAGAAGGCGTAGGCCACGAGCATGACGATCATCAGCAGCCGCAGGACGTTGAAGCCCGTGTGCAGGGCGCCGATCAGCGATTCCTGCGCCGGGTCGGCCGGGCGTTCGATGGGACGGTTGGCCATGGTTTAGTTCTCGCTCCGTCCGCCCGCAAGGGCCGCCGGGGCCGGGCTGACGGCCGATCGCGCCTTGGGCTGGGCCAGGTCGTTGGCCGAGCTCGTATCGAGCGGGTCGACGAGCGTTTTGTAAAGCGGGCTGCTCGAATCGAGGAAGATCGTGCTGCGCTGCGAGAGCGAAGTGCGCAATGCATCGAGCACGCGCAGAAACGCATAAAACTCGCGGTTGCTGCTTTCGATCTGCGAGAGAATCTGGGTCGATCTCTGAATGCCGCGCGAGCGAAGCTCTTGCGCCTTGGTTTCGGCGAAGGCCAGGATCTGTCGCTTGTCGGCCTCGGCCCGGGCCTTGATCGCCGCGGCCTGCGAGTTGCCCTCGGTCTGATACTGCGTGGCCAGCTTCTTGGCGTTTTGGATCATCGCCTGAAAGACGGTCTTGGTAACCTGCTCCGGCAGCGAGATGCGTCGCACGCCGACCTTGACCAGTTCGATGCCGTAGTCGCGCAGAATGCCCGGCGCGGCCTCGGCCAGCATCTCCTGCTCCAGTTGCTCCCAGTTGCGCTGCACGATCTCGTTCTCAAGATTGGCGAAGAACCCGAGCTCGCGCTTGCCCACCGCCGCCGAACGCACCTGCCCCAGCCGCGTGCGAAGCTGCTTGACCGCTTCGGCGTCCTCAACGACGCGGATGTAGTACTGATGCGGCTCCTTGATTCGCCAGAGCGCATAGGCGCTGACGATCAGGTTTTTGCCGTCGACGGTTTTGGTCTCGGCCTCGGCCGTGTCGGTGGTGCGCAGCCGGGCGTCGTAGACCTTCACGATCTCAATCGGCGGCGGCCAGCGGAAGTAGAGCCCCGGCTCCTTGATGACGCTTTCGGGCGACGCCTTGCCGAGCTGCACACGCACGGCGACCTGGTTGAAGCGCACCTGCGCAGTGAAGGCGTAAAAGGCGAGCGCGCCGACCAGCAGCAGGCCGGTCAGCAGCGTCGGAAATGGAACTCGATTCATCGGACAGCCACTCCTGACTTCTCTCTTCCCGCTCGGCGAGAAAACCGTGCGCCGCCGGCGGTCGACCGCGTAAGTACGTTATGAATCATCCGCCGCTAGGAGAGACCATCTGCGCGTCGGTCACATCCTGGCTGGCTTCCTGTTCGGCATTGACGCGCACCTCGAGCTCGCGCCCGGTCGGGTCGATCGCGACCACGAACTTGCGCTTGTCGCGCAGGCCGCGCGCCAGCGTCGAGAGGTGCGCTCGCAAACGATAAATGGTCGGTGCGGCGGCATAGGCGGCCTGCTCGTTCTGGACCGTCTTCAACTCGGTCTCCGCCGTCATCTCGATTTCCCAGCGCTCGGCCTGTCCCTCGGACAGCCGCGCGGCGGATTCGCCTTCGAGCCGCGTCAACTCGTTTTCGAGATAGCCGCTCCAAAGCGTCCGCTCGACGCCTGCCTGCGCCCGGCGAATCGCCGCGGTGAACAGTGCATCGCTCGTCGGCTGCGCGGCACGAATCGGCGCGAGGGCGTCGTTTAACTGCTGCTCGATCCGCGCCAGCTCCTGTTCCGCGACGACGACCGCCTCGTCCGCCCGCGCCCGCAGCTTCAGGTTGCTGCCGATGCCGGCCTCGAACTCCTGGCCGACGACTTCTTTGGCCTGTTGTGCGCGCCGCACACGCTCACGCGCCACGGAGCGGTCCTGCAAAATCGGCGTCAGCGGCGCCAGCGCGGCCTTGAGCGCCTCGCTCTTCGCCGCGTCGGCGGCGAGCGTCTCTTCGCTGTCCTGCATCTCGCGATCGGCGGCGTTGAACTGATCGATCGCCAGCGTCAGCGCCCGGGCCCGATTCTTGTCGCCCGCCACCGCGGAAAGCGTTTGATTCTCGACCACCAGTGCCTCGCGGATCGCGCCGACGCGCTGCTGGTCGGCGTCGATCACGCCGCGATAGGCCTCGGCCACCGACGGATCGGGGTGGACGTTGAAGATTCCCACATAGACGAGGTCGAGGCCGAGCTTCAGGGCGGCGATCCGCTCCCGCAGCCGCGCCCGCAGCGTCTCGCCAAATTCGCCGGCGTGTTCGCTGAGCAGATCATTCATGTCGTGGGCGGCGTTGAACTTGACCACTTCGGCCCAGGCCAGATTTCGCAGCGTCTCTTCGGGCTTTTCCACCTGCTGGGTGTAATCCGAGAGTTTTTCAGCGTCGATGCGATATTGCAGCGACACCGCCATGCGCAGGCAGTTCACGGCGACCGACTGGCTGCGCTCCGCCGCGTCCGCCACGCCGAGGGCCGCAGTGGCGCGGTCGTCGGTCGGGGCGCTGCTCGGAGTCAGGCCGGACTGGTCGGGCGAAATGACGAAATCAAAATGGGTCTGCCCCTGATGCTGCTCTTGCGACCAGAGCATGATCTCCGGGCGGTCGTCGGGCGTCGGCTTTGCCGCGACGGGCCGCGCGTCGAACTCCTTGTAACCGACGACCATCTCTTGCAGCACGCCGGTCGGGAAGCGCTGCACGGTCTGGATCGGCGCGGGCCACTTCAGATGGATGCCGGGGCCAAGCGGATTCGACGCGTTGAGCTGTCGGCCCCAGTGCTCGATGATGGCGTGTTCGCCGGGGTTCACGAGCACGATGCCGGAGAGCAGCCACAGCGCCACCACGCCGGCACCGAGCAGCGGGAAGAACGAGCGCTGCAGAAGCTGATAAAACCAGCTCTGCGAAATCTCGAAGCCGAATTGGTAGTTGATGGCGTCGGCCAGGGAACGGGCCACGCCGCCCGTTTCGCTGGCGAGGCCCAGCAGCCGACTGTCGAAGGCGGCCCGCATCTCGACGCCCGCGCGGCGCGGACGATAGATATCGCCCACGACGTTGATCAGCATCTCGATCGCGAGCAGGCCCATCAGCGTGGGGATCGCATACGCGAAATATTGCTCGGGCCAGGCGATCGCCGCATACCAGCGCATCGTCAGCACGGCCAAGAGCGCGGCGGTCGCGATCGCACCGGCAAACAGGTAAGACCCGCCGCCGCGGAGCAACTGCCAATCTTCAACTTTTGCCAGACCCGCTGCGTAGCGCGCCATCAGGAACAGCAGCAGCATCAGGACGGAGAGAATCGTGAGGACGATTTCGAGGTAGCGCGGCGCCTGGGTGGCGGAGAATGCGAGGAAAATCGGCGCTTTTTGCCACTGCCAGAGGGCGGCAAAGCCGATCAACAGCGCGATCAGCGCGCTGGAGACCGGCACGAGCCAGCGAAGCATCCACTCCAGGCGGGTCTTGGCGACGTCCTGCCCGATGATCGCGCCGCCCTCCCCACCGAAGAGCGCCCCACCCGCTCCAGTGGCGGCCTTTTCCCGCTTCAGATCCTCCAGATCTTCGGCTTCGAGCTGCGCAAGTTCTTTCTGACGCAGCACCAGCAGCGTGATGAACCAGACGGGGACGCCGCAGGCCAACAGCCAGAACAGATTGAACAACCCGACGGCTACGCTGTTGTAAAAGAGCGCCAGGGCGGCGATGGAGGCGGCGATTTGAAGGACCAGCCCGAATACCGCGGCGCGGCGGGCCCGAGCGTGCTTCGATTCGGTCACGAATGTTCCTTCGAGCTGAGGTCGCGTGTCAGGGCAGACTCGAACCGCGGCCTCGCGTTTGTCGTATTACCCGTTGTCCGGATCGCCCCGCGGCACGATACTGACCTCGCCGCGGTTTTTGAGTCCCGTACGATAGTTCCTGTCGTCACCGGCGAGAAGTGTCTCAGCATGCTTACGAAATTCCTGGCGATCCTCGGAAACACATTCCTCGAAACGATCCGCCAGCCGATCTTCGGCGTACTGCTCTGGGTCGCCGTCGGGCTGCTGATCATCAACCCCAGCATGGCGGCATACTCCCTTGCCTCCGGCAACGACAACAAAATCCTCAAGGATGTCGGTCTCTCGACCTTGCTCTTATACGGACTGCTGGCCAGCGTGTTCAGTGCCACCAGCGTTCTGACCCGAGAAATCGAAAGCTTCACCGTCCTGACCGTCATCTCCAAGCCCGTCCCGCGACCCGTCTTCCTGCTCGGAAAGTTCGCCGGCGTCACCACCGCCGTCCTCTTCGGCTCCTACCTGCTCGGAATCGTATTTCTAATGACGGTTCGTCACGGCGTGATGGAAACCGCTTCGAGCAAGTTTGACCAGCCCGTGCTCGTCTTCGGGCTGGGGGCTCTCGCCGTCAGCCTGCTGGCCGGCGCCTGGGGCAACTACGTTTACGGCTGGCACTTTGTTTCCACGCTGAATTCCTGGGCTATCCCCCTCGGCACCGCCGCGTTGCTGCTGGCCCTCTGCTTTGGGCCTCAGTGGATGCCGCAATCGCCCTTCAAAGACTTCGGCGATGGTCAGATCATCTACGCCGTCGCGATGGTCTTCGGAGCCGTGATGGTGCTCACCGCGCTGGCCGTGGCGCTGGCGACTCGCTTCAGCCAGGTGGTCACGCTGGTCTTCTGCGGCGGCGCGTTCCTGCTCTTCCTGCTGACCGACCATCTTTTCGGGCGAAACGCAGGGGACGCAGAGATCTACAAGCTGCTATACGCGATCGTGCCCAACTTTCAGTTCTTCTGGGCCGGCGACGCTCTGACTCAGGAGATTCCCATCCCTGCCAGCCAGGTCGGTCTCGCTTTGGGATACGCGAGTCTGGTCTCGCTGGCGCTGATGTGCCTGGGGATCGCCCTCTTCGAGACGCGCGAGGTCGGGTAGCCGACAAAGCAAACGGGGGGAGTCAGTCGAAATTCAGCGCAGACCGCACGATGGTCGCGCCCGTGCGGGCTGCGCGATGGCGCGATCAAGGCGCGCGGAAATACACTCGCCAAGGCAGAGCTCCCCCAAAAAATCCAAATGTTCGCGAATCGCGGCGAGAAACCGCCCCCCTGAGGCTCCGGCTCTACTTCTTCGCCGGAGCAGCCGCCTTCGCATCGCCGGCCGCGGCTTCGTCCTTCTTCTTGGTGCTGCCGCCGCCGGCCTTGGGCTTGCGGTTGCCGACCTTGGGCATGCCGAGCACCTTCCCGCCCTCGGTCCACTTCTCGAGGGTTTTGAGCCGAGCAATGCGCTCGGCACGGTTCAGGACGTTCTTGTGACGCGTGAGCGAGCTGCCCGTCCGCAGCGAGGTATCCATCGACATCTTCGCACTTCCTTCGATTCGCCGTCTTCAGTTCGCGATTTCGAGCCGCGTACGATAGCGGGAACGCCCCGGCTTCGCAAATTTCGTTCGGGGGCGCTGGCCCAACCCGGCGGGTGTTCGCTAAACTGTTTTTGGTAAAGCGCTTGCCGCTCGGCAGCGAAGCCGACAGCGCGGCTCGAATCCAATTCGTACCCTGGCCTCGGCCGTCGAAGTTCGCCCCATTCGCGGCCGATCCGACGCATATTTCGGGGTTTGAGGTTTGCGCCGATGGCGGCTCCCGAAGCGGTTCTGCAGGCTCTCCAGAACAGGCTCGGACATCAGTTCAAAAACCTTCGCCTGCTCCAGGCCGCACTCAAACACTCCTCCTCCGCCGACCACCGCCGCGACAGCAACGAACGAATGGAGTTCCTCGGCGATCAGGTCATGGGCATCGCAATCTGCAACTATCTCTATCAGGAGTTGCCCGAGGCCCAGGAAGGCGAACTGACGAAGATCAAGTCCGCCGTGGTGTCGCGGGCGTCCTGCGCCCGTGTCGGGCGGCGCCTGGCGCTGGGCGAAGCCCTCAGCGTGGGACAGGGCATGTACGGCCACCCCGAACTGCCGGCCTCGATTATCGCCGGCACCTTTGAGGCCGTGGTCGCGGCCGTGTTCATCGACGGCGGATACGACGTCGCGACCAGTTTCGTGCTGCGGGCCATGGCCGAAGAGCTGCGCGAGGCGATCGACTCCCAGCATCATTCCAACTTCAAATCGCAGCTCCAGCAGCACGCACAACGCGAGTTCAACCTGACGCCGCGCTACGAGCTTCTCGACGAAAAAGGCCCGGATCACGCCAAGTGCTTTGAGGTCGCGGTTTCACTCGGCGACAAGCGCTTCAGCGGCGCCTGGGGACCGAACAAAAAAGAAGCCGAGCAAAAAGCCGCCCGCCGGGCGCTACAGGAAATGGGCGTGCTGGAGCCCGATGATGAGGAAGACGACGTAGGCGCGATGGCCGGGACTTTTCCCGACGAGGAGTCCGAGGACGGCGATTAATTCGCCCGCGACGGGCGGTTGCGCGGGAAGCTCGTGCTCGGACCGGGAATCCGCCCGCGGCGCGTGAATCGCACCCCGATTTCGACGCTCCCAGTGGTTGACGTGTCGAGTCGAACGTTGTCGAACTCATGGGCGACGCGTATGCTTTCCCGGATGCTCGGCGTCCTCCGCCGACGGCCCGCTTCGACGCTGGCTCCCCCAGTTTCGCGGAGTTTCAAATCGATGTCTTCTCGCATGTGCACCACCCTCGTTCGTCTTTGCGCAATTGGCGGATTATCGGCAGTTAGCGCTTTCGCCGAAGTGACCGCGATCCGCGGCACCGTTGACGCGATCGTCCAAGAAATTATCGGGCTTTCCGCGGGCGCGAGAGAAGAAGTCTCTGACGCCTTCCCCGAAACCTCCGCCGACCTGCCGATCGTCGCGATCGCGGAACTGGATTCCAACGACGAGAACGCCGCCGCGATCGCCGCCGCCCAGTTTCAGGATCCAACCCTCTCCGCGATTCAAAACCCGGAAGAATTCGCCATCAGCATGGCGCTCTTCAGCGAGAGCGAAGGCCGCAGCTATGAGGGCCGCGCAACGGGCAGCGAAATTCGCACGGTTGTCTTTCGCCCCGAAGAATTCTTCGGCACGGAGGCCGGCGACCAGGTCGACGTCCGCGGTCGGATCTTCATCGACGGCGCGCTGGCGATCTTCTCGCAAGACGACCTGACCGATCTCAGCGACGCCAACGTGCGGCTGCGCGTTCGCGTCGAACAGAGCGGCTCGCTGGGCGGAACCGTGTTTGACGGGAGCATCGATCTTGTCGGCGCCGCAGACGGCCAAGCCGGCGCCACCCGAAGCGGCGACCTGCCCGACCGCGCCATTACGATCGTGGACCTCGGAGAGCTGAACCCCGATTTCGGCCACCTGTGGGTCGTCGTCATCCTGCCGACGCAGGTCGACTACGACTACAGCGCAATCATCGGCGAAGAGTTCACCCTGACCGCGACTTTTGAAGTCGAAGCCCAGAACGCCCCCGAAGGCGTCGGCTGCGCAGCCATCATCGGCACCCCCTTCGAGACGCTGACGCAGGTGATCGACCTGACCCAGAGCGAGGCGGCCGCCAACCGGCTGACCACCTCGATCCGCAACGAGCGCGACCGCCCGAGCGGCACGCGGCTCAACGGCCAGCCGATCAACGGCCTCGGCCTTTGCCCGCTGACCGGCTTGGCGATGGTCGGACTGTCGGTGGTGGGGCTGATGTACCGCCGCACGCGGTAGCTGCGGATCGAATCGGGGGGACGGACGATGGGCAGGGCGAAACCTGCCCGCGGCTTTTGATGGCGACCCTGGGGGGCGCGGGGCGGATGGGCCTTCGGAACTCCCCTGCCGTCGAAACTCGCCCTTAGGCGGAGCCGTCCAGCTCGCGCATGCGGGCCACATAGTCGAGCGCCGGCGGCTTGCCGCCGAGGTGGCGGATCATATTCAGCGCCTGTGCGCGGTGGTGTGTGCCGTGCAGGCAGAGTTGCAGCATGATCACGCAGATCGGGAACTCAAAGCGCTTGCCGGTGGTCGATTCGCCGATCACGACGCGCGTGCCCATGTCGGCGTCGCTTAACGTCGCAAAGTAGGCGTCGCGCGCGGTGCGATGCTGATCGCGTCGCCGGCGATAGGCTTCGATCGAGCCGAAGTCGCGATCGCTGGGGAACGCCGCCCCGGGACCGCGGAGCGCGTTTGCGTGCCACCATTCCTCGGCGTGCAGAATATGCAGCAGCGTCTGCGGCAGCGTCTCGACCCCCATGTCAAAGCGCCGCGCCCACGACGATTCGGGGATCGACTTCATCGTTTCGAGCAGGCGATCGGTCGCCCAATCGCCATAGGCGAAGTATTCGCGGAGCGGCGCGACGGCAGGGGCGACGGCGGGGCCGCGGCCCAGTTCACGCTTGTAAAAGATGTAGTCCGTTCCGGGCTTGGGCAAAGGCGCGCCGACATGTCGCAGCATGTTCGAAATCTGCGAGCGGTGGTGCATGCCGTGGTTAAACGTGTGCAGCGCCAATTCGCCCACCGGTTGCCGATACTCCTGGCCTTTCAAATTTTTGTAGCTGACCGCTTCGCTCAGTCGCCCGGCGGCCAGGGCGCCTTCCAGAAAAGTCCGGCGGCGCTGGTTCACGCTGCGCCAGTGGGCGGCGATGTCGGCGAGCGGCCGCCCGGCGGGGTCGTCATTGAATGACGGCTGCGCGACCCCCTCCCAGCGTTCGAGCCAAACCTTGTCCGCCTCGGCAATGTGAAGCATCGTGCGACGGATCGAACCCGGGCCCATTTCAAAGGGCTGGTCGAGTGCTGCGTCGGCGAGCGGCAACGCCGTCGCCAGCAGCCGCTCGCGCGCCCAGTCCGAGTAATCGAGCAATTCGCGAATCAATCCGCCATCGGTCATCGGTCGAGGCCTATTTGGGGGAAAGAATGAGGAGTGAGGACTGGAGCCGATCGGGTTCGAACCGACGACCTCTTGCATGCCATGCAAGCGCTCTCCCAATTGAGCTACGGCCCCGTGAATTCTGTTATTTACTTGTTTATCGGCCCCGGCTTGGGAACCAGGCCCGATTCTATCACACCGCATCGCCGTCGGCCGAAGAGGCTCCAACCGGCTTTGGCGGAATGGCCAGAGCCGGACTTGAACCGGCGACACACGGATTTTCAATCCGTTGCTCTACCAACTGAGCTATCTGGCCGAACGCGAACAGCGGCGTCCGCCAGCGCTGCTCGAATCGATCATGCTACGAATCCGGCCGGGCAGCGTCAATACCGTCTGCCACGCATTCGTAAGTGGGACCTTCCGGCCGGCTCAGGCCCCGGCCGGGTGTCGCGCGGGGGGGTAGACCGTGCGGATGGCCGCCAAAATGGTGCGGGTCGCGGGGCTTTTGTTCAGCGTGTAGAAGTGGACGCCCGGTGCGCCGCGCTGCAGCAGCTCCAGGCACTGAGCCGTGGCGTGGGCCACGCCCAGCGACAGCACCGCTTCGGGCTGATCCTGAATCGAGCGCAGCTCGGTCAGCAACGGCTCCGGAATACTGGCGCCGCACATCGCCGTGAAGCGCTCGACCTGTTTCACGTTGGTGATCGGCATGATTCCCGGAATGATCGGCACCCCGATACCCATCGCCCGCGCCCGGGCCACGAAATCAAAGTAGGCCTGATTGTCGAAAAAGAGCTGCGAGACCAGAAACTCCGCCCCGGCGTCGACCTTTCGCTTCAGATTTTGCAGGTCGACCTCGCGCGTGGCCGCTTCGAGATGCTTCTCCGGATAGCACGCGCCCGCCACGCAAAAGCGAAAACCGCTCCGCACATAGGCGACCAGCTCACTCGCATACCGAAAACCCTCGGGGTGGGGCGTGAAGCCCGCGTCGCCGGCGGGAGGATCGCCGCGCAGCGCAAGGACGTTTTCAACGCCTGCGTCCTGCAGCCGCTTCAGTACGCCGCTCAGCTCCTCTTTCCCCGCGCCGACGCAGGTCAGGTGGGCCATCGGCTCCAGTTCATATTCGTCGCGCAGTTTTGCGACCAGCTCGATCGTGCGATCGCGCGTGCTGCCGCCGGCACCGTAGGTCACGGAGACGAAGCTGGGCCGCAGATCGCGCAGCCGCTCCAGCGAATCGCGCATGGCGGCGAGCCCCTCCTCGTTCTTCGGCGGGAAGAACTCAAAGGAGATGCAGGGCCGGCCGCAGGATAGCAGTTCTCGAATTCGCATAAGTCGCCTGAAAGTACACCCGATTCACGCCAAACGGCATCGATCCTATCGCGGATTGCCGCCCGGCCGGCTACCCGCGCCGCGCCGCATCCACCAGCGCCCGGAACAGGGACAGGTGCTCGGGCTGATCGATCATGTCCTCCGGATGCCATTGCACGGCGACGAAAAATCGCCGCCGCGGATCCTCGATCGCCTCGATCACGCCGTCGGGCGCAATCGCCGCGATCCGCAGTCCGTCGCCGATCGCCGCCCGATCGACCAGTTGGTGGTGTCGGCTGTTGACGCGAAATCGGCGGGAACCGGTGATTCGAGCCATCAGCGTATCGTCGACGACGCTGACGTCGTGATAGGCGCTGGAGTGGTCGGGCTTGTAATGCTCGAGCGCTCCATCGCGCTTCAGATCGTCGACATGTTGGACCAGTGCACCGCCGCAGGCGACATTGGCGATCTGACAGCCAAGGCAGATCGACAGCGCGGGTGCGTTTCGCCGGGCGGCGTGGCGAAAGAGGCCGATGTCGAAGCCGTCGCGGCGCGGGTGCAGCACTTCGGTCCGGGCGTGCGGCGCCTGCCCGTAGTGCTTGGGATCGAGGTCCGGCCCGCCGCTGAAGAGCAGACCGTCGCAGCGCTGCAGAATTTCGTCGAGGAGCGGCGCGCGGTCGGCCGCGTCGGCGCGCTCGAACTCCGGCGGCGCCGCAATCGGAAACGGAACGCCCCCGGCGGCGTAAATCGCGTCGGCGTAGGCGGAGTTCAGCACGAGTCGCATGCGCGTGGCGTTGTGCTCCGCCGCTTCAAAACCGGTCGTGATTCCAATCAACGGTCGCATCAGGCCCGTTTCTCCCGGAAAGCAGATGCCCCGAAAAAACGAGGCGCGCGGTTCGGAGCCGTCGCACCGAACCGCGCGTCGCTTTCTCGCTGGTCGTCGCTTACTTCTCGTGAATGCTGAAATCCAGCGACTTCTTCTCTTCCATTTCGAGCATCTTGCCGGTCTTGGCGTCGATGTCGACCTCCACCATCTTGCCCTCGGCCGTCATGACGTAGATGTCGAGTTCCATCTTGCCGTCCTTTTCCTTCTCCGGCATGACGGCGAAGGCGGTGCCCTTGGCCTCCTTCTCAGCGGTCGCGATGGCGGCCGCCAGCGTCACCTTTCCGCCCGCCATTGCGTCGCAGAACTCTTTCGCGTCGCCGGCGCACTTGCCGCAATGGGCGTAGACCGGATACGCGATCGAAGCGACAAGGGCAGCCGTCGACGCGCCAAGAATCATCGTCCACTTCTTCATGTTCTGTGCTCCGTGCCTTGGAAATGAGCATTGACCTGCGTTGCGCGAAACACCGCGTTTCGCGGCTATTCAACCGGAGATGATACCGCCCGAATCCGCCCCGGCCCGGGGCCGCCGCCCCGGGCGCGGGATCTGAGGCTCGCGGCGGCGCAGTGGCAGAGCCCATCCGTGCTGCCGGATTAGTCGCGCGCCACGTCCATCACCTGATCCAGAAACTCGCGCGTCCGCTCAAACGCCTCACGCATCTGGTCTTGTCGCGTGATCGGCGTGGCGGGGTTGCGGTCGTCGAGGCTCGGCGGCTGTTGGAAAAAGAGGTGCACGCCGCCGTCGATCTGCGACACGGTCTGCGGAGACTGCGTCAGGAGCCGCTGAACGCGCTCGGGCCAGTCGCCGACGACGATGTCGAACTCGGCCAGCAAAAAGAACGACGGCTGCTGCACGGTCGCCAAGAGCGCCGCCGGATCGACTCCCTGCCAGATCGGGGACGGAGCGGGGGCCCACATTGCAATCGCCCGCGCCCGGGTCGCATCGGCCGCCGCGAAGGCGGCCATCGACGCTCCGATGCTGTAGCCGCCCAGCGCGACGCGTTCCGCGTCGATCGACAAGCCGAACTCATCGCCGAGCGCTCGATCGACGGTGCGAATCGCGTTGGCGACGTTCTTGGCGTGATACTCCGTGTCGCTGAAGCGGATGTCACGCGTATCGGGAATCAGATCGACATAGCCCCAGCTCGCCATGTATTCGTGGAAGCTCTGGTGAAAATGCACCCGGTTGTTGACGCCCAGCACCCAGACCAGCGCAGGCCGATCGGCGGGCGCATCGAGCGGTGCAAAGACCTCGATCTTCCCGGGCCGCCCGTCGCCCAAATCGTCGACCGCGATCGTGCGCTGCTCAAACGCGTAGGGCCCAAGCTCCGCCGGCGGCTCGGCCAGCAGGAACGGCTCTTCGAAGATCGGAAACAAAATCGTCTCAATGCTGCAACCGCCGGCGGCGATCAACAGCAGCGCCAGCGGCGCGACAAGGCGAAGCAAAACGTTCGGCATGCGCGAGTATCCATGGCAAGGGGGCGACAGGGCGGCGAATCTTAGGGGTGCGGCCCGACCGCTCCACCGCCCGGCGGGTCAGATTTCAATCGTCGTGAAAACACCACCAGCGAATCGCTCGCGTCAGATCGGCCGCAGATGTTCAAATGTGTTTCGGCAGGCGCTGCAATAGAAAATCGAACGGCAGCGGGTCGGACCGAAGGGGCTTTCCATGGTCGTTTCGTCGGATCGACAGTAGGGACAGGGCGGCGCCGCCACGCCTTGCGTGCGCGGCAGCGAAATCGTCAGGGGAACAAGATTCTTCGCCGCAGACTCTGCCGCGCCGCCGCCGCATCCGCCGGTGCGCCGTTCGGGTGTTGTGACGCCGTGCGAGCGAAGGCGCTCGCGTCCCGCATCGCTGATGCGGTCGACGCTCCAGCGCGGGGCGTTCACCCAGTTCACGCGGACAGTCCCGACACCCGGCAAAGCGGCGACGCAACGCGAGACCTGATCGCGAATCATGTCCAGCGCCGGGCAGCCGATAAACGTCGGCGTCAGGTCGATCTCCACCGCCGCCGGCTGGCCCGCCGGCGCCGACAGCCGAATGTCGGTGACCAATCCGAGATCAACGATGCTGATCGGCATCTCCGGATCGTCGATCGCGTGCAGCGCGGTGCGAATGGAATGGTCGAGCGACGTCATCTCGGCGATTGTAGCTGGCCCTTTCGCTGCGGCGTCGGCCGCTGAACGGCGCCATCAGCCGCGAACGCATGCCGCCCCGTTCGCGCCTTATACTTGCGCCATCATGCACTCATTCTGGACCGGCCTCGCGCTCGCGGGCCGCTGGCTCGTTGGCTCGATCGCCGTAGCTCTATTTCTGGCCGCTATCGGCTGGATCGGACATCGCGCGCTCTATCGCACCGGCGTGGCGGCGGACCAGATTCAACTGACGGTCGTTCACTGGGGCGACGACGACGAGGACAAGATCGTCGCGGCTTTGGTCAGCGACTTTGAGAAAGAGAACCCCGACATCCGCGTGAAGCGCGTCAATCCGGGGCAGGCGGCGGCGGTCAACACCAAGCTGCAGACCATGTTCGCCTCGGGCGATCCGCCGGATGTCATGCAACTCGGCTACGAAAAGGTCGCCGACTGGGGCAGCAAGGACCTGCTGCTCGACCTCGAGCCGCTGCTCGCCGCCGACAGCGCCGCCAAAGTCCCGAACGCATTGAATCTGGCCGACTTTTTCGAACCGGTGATCAACTGCTTCCGTTATGACGGCAAGCGCGTCGGGCGCGGAGCCCTGGTGGGCATCGCCAAGGACTTCACCACCGCGGGCTTCTATTACAACAAAGACCTCTTTCGCAAAGCCGGCGTCGAATTCCCCAAAGACGACTGGACCTGGGACGATTTCATCGCCGCCGCTCGCAAGATCGCGAGGCTCGACGGCTGCTACGGGGCCGAGTTCGTCACGTGGGAGGCGATGGTCCGGCTGTACATCTGGACCGAAGGGGTCGATTTCGCGAACGAGGATTTCAGCGAGTTCAGGCTGAAGGATCCGCAACTCATCGGCACGCTCGCCCGCCTGCGATCGTGGTTTCACGATCCGGCCGAGGTGCGCACGTTTTTCTCCGCCAAGACGCAGCTCGAAACGGGCGAGGATCTGTTTCTCAGCGGACGCGTCGGCATGAGCGGGCCGCTCGGGCGCTGGAAAGTGCCGACGTTTCGTCTGATCAAAGACTTCGACTGGGATTTCGCCCCCCTGCCGCGCGGCAAAACGCAGGCCAACGGTATCTTCACCAGCGCCTGGGCGATCGCCAAAGACTCGCCCCACCACGACGCCTCCTGGCGGCTGGTGCGCTACCTTTGCGGCAAGCGCGGACAGGAGCTTTCATGCGGCCCGGGGCTGGCGATCCCCACCATGCGAACCGTCGCCGAGAGCGAGCTGTTCATCGACCCGGCTCAGAAGCCCGAGCGCGACGACGCCTACCTCGCGATGGTGCCGGTCGCGCGGACCATCGACTGGCCCAGCGACCCGCGCTATCTGCACACGCTGCGGACCATCCTCGAAACGCTGCTGAAGACCGGCGCTCTTTCCGCCGGCGACGCGATGGCCCGTGTCGATCGCGACTGGAGCGCGATCCGCGCCGACCAGCCTGTGGCCACGCCGATCGCGTGGGGCCGCCTTGGCCTCTGGCTCGGATTGCCGACCCTCGCCGCCCTTGCGCTGGGCTTCGCGGCCTGGTGGCGCGGCCGCCCCGGCAAACACGCCTTCGCCGAGGAGCGGGCCGGCCTGCTCGTCATCAGCCCCTGGCTGATCGGCTTCATCCTTTTCACGGCGTTCCCCGTGTTGATGTCGCTATTGCTCGCCTTCTGCGATTGGAGCGGCCTCAACACCATCGACAAAGCCCGCTGGGTCGGCTTCGCCAACTTCACGGCGATGTTCAAAAACGAGACCTTCCGCAAGGCCCTCGGCGTCACCGCGATCTATGTGCTCTTCGCCGTTCCGGTCGGGCAGTTGGCGGCGATCGGGGCGGCCCTGCTGATGAATCACGAGTTAAAGGGCATCGGCTTTTTCCGCAGCGCCTGGTATCTGCCCAGCGTCCTCGCGGGCGTCGGCATGGCAGTGCTTTGGAAATGGGTCTTTGACGATCAGTCCGGCCTGTTGAACGAGTTCATTCGCATTCTTTCGCCGCTGATCAGCACCCCGCTGAGCTGGGTCGGCATCTCGCTGCCCACGTTTCAGAACATCGGCTGGCTCGAAAAAGATGCCGAGCGCTACGCCGTCGCCGCCTTCGTGATCATCGGCCTCTGGTCGATCGGCGGCGGCATGATGATCTACCTCGCCGGCTTGAAGGGCATCCCGCAGGAACTCTACGAAGCAGCCTCGATCGACGGCGCGGTGGCCTGGCGACGCTTCACAAACGTCACGCTGCCGATGCTCAGCCCGGTCATTTTCTTCAACGTCATCATCGCGATCATCGCCAGCTTTCAGGTCTTCACGCAGGCCTACGTCATGACCGGCGGAGGCCCAGGCGACGCGACGCGGTTTTACGTCGTCTACCTCTACAACGCCGCCTTCGACTTCCACCAAATGGGCTTTGCCTCGGCGATGGCCTGGATGCTGCTGCTGATCGTCCTGGCGCTGACGGTGCTGGTGATGTGGGGGAGCAAGCGATTTGTGTATTACGAGGCGCTGAAGAGTTAATGAATAGCGAATTGCGAATCGCGAATAGCGAATTAAAGGCACGATCGCTCGGCGTACGCGCGGGCGTCAGGCCTCTCCTCATTCACTTCGTCAATTCGCTCGCGGCTGTGCGCATCTTCAATTCGCCATTCGCTATTCGAAATTCGCTATTCATCTTCCCCGGAGCCCGTGCATGAAGCCCAACCGCCTCTTCCTCTACTTCGCCCTTTCGCTCGGCTCCGCCCTCATGCTCTTCCCGCTCTGGTGGATGTTCGTCGTCAGCCTCTCCACCCCCGAGGACGCCAGCGCCGCCGCCACGACGTCTGCGGGCGGCGCGCTCAAGCTTTGGCCCAAGAACTGGCTCTTCAGCAACTACCCCCAGGCCCTCGCCAAAATGGGCAGCGGCACGCCCTGGTTCGGCTTTCTCGACGCCGCCAGCAACACGATCCTCATCACCGCGCTCTGCGTGCTGGGTCAGGTGCTCTCCTGCAGCCTGGTCGGTTTCGGCTTCGCGCGGATGCGCTTTCGCGGCCGCGATGGGCTGTTTCTGCTGATGATCAGCACCATGATGCTGCCGGCGCAGGTCACCATGATTCCGCTTTTCATCCTCTTCCGCACCTTCGGCTGGATCGACACCATCCTGCCGCTCGTCGTGCCCATGTTCTTTGGCACGCCCTTCTACATCTTCATGTTCCGCCAGTTCTTCGCACAGATCCCCGAGGCGCTGGTCGAGGCGGCGCGGCTCGATGGCTGCGGCGCGCTGGGCGTCTGGTGGCGGATCATGCTCCCCATCTGCCGCCCCGTCATCGCGATCACCGCGGTCTTCACCTTTGTCTTCGTCTGGAACGACTTCCTCGGCCCCCTGATCTACCTGCACAGCGAAGAGCAAATGACGCTCGCGGTCGCGCTCAACAGCTTCAAAAACCAATACGGCGATTTCCGCGACGCCCACCTGCTGATGGCGGCCAGCATCGTCACCATGCTGCCCTGCATCGTGCTCTTCTTCGTCGCGCAGCGCCAGTTCGTCGGCGGCCTCAGCCTTGGCGCCGTCAAAGGCTAAGCCGAAGGCCGCTCGGCGAGTGCCGCGCCGCCGCTACCGCCGAATCTGCGGAGCGCCGCCGCCGAAGCTGCCGAGCGACGCTTGCTGACCCTGCAGGAGCGAGAGCGTCTGTTCCATGTTCTGAAACTGTCGCAAGAGGCGCGCCCGCTTGCGGTCGAGACGTTCGTTGATCTGGTCCACGCGGCTCTGCATCGACGTCTTGCTGCTCTCCAGCGTGTCCGTCCGGCGATCGATCAGCCCGTCCGGATCGGTGATCTGCTTGATCTGCTCGTCAAAGTACTGCCCCGTCGCATCCTCGGCGGTGAAGAATGCGGTGACAGCCTCGGGGTTCGCGTCGTAGGCCTCTTTGAACTTCGTCTCATCCAGCGTGATTTTCGTCCCGG